>SMVY01000166.1 GCA_004357415.1 Gemmatimonadota bacterium | reverse complement strand
CTGGGTCCGGGCAGGATTCGGGAGTTTGCCTTCGATACCCTCGCCATGGCACTCGAGGCCGCCGACAGTCTCATCACCCTGGACACGCTGCAATTTGGCTGGGAGCGTGGTCAGTTAGCCGGATCGGGAACACTAGGGTGGCGCCTCCCCAGAACCGGCAGGATGGGGTTCGCACTCCAGGTGGACAGCCTCGGGGTGTTCGATGCTTTGGTGGTCGAGGGGCTCGGCCTCACCCGGGACACCACCGTGTGGCACGATCTTGATGGTCTCCTCTACGCCAGGCTGGAGTTGACCGGATCGCTCGACGCGCTGGGGGCCGTCGGCCAGGGGACGGTGCTGGATGTGGCCCTGGCCCAGGTGGAGGCCGACGTGGTCCGCGGCGCCCTGGCGTGGGCCGGAGGTGTCAATCAGTCGCTGTCCCTCACGCTGCGGGCCGATACGCTGGCCATCGGTTCCTATGAATTCCCCGTTGTTTCGCTGCGGCTGCAGGGTGCGCCGGACTCCATCGCCTGGCGGGGGACCGTGGAGATGGAGCACCACACCTCGGTCATGGCCAGTGGCGAGCGAGTGATTGGTCCCGGCTTTGAACGGTGGCGAGTGGATTCGGTAGCCGCGGACCTCATCGCCACGAAATGGGATCTGCTGACCCCGACTGTTCTGGAACTGACAGACAGCAACGCCACATTCTCGGGAATCGACTTCGCAGCCCGCGATGGCTCCGGCGTATTCAGGGTCACTCCGTTGGGTGACGGCGACCATTTCGAACTCGAGGCGCTCGGTCTCGGAATCCGGGACTTCTATGGATTGTTGCAGCGGGACACTACCAGCGTGGGGGGCTCGTTCGCGGCCAATCTCCTCCTTGGCGGCACCCTGGAAATGCCGCGCATCACCGGGACGGTGCAGGTGGCCGACGCCACGCTCACGGATTTCCGCGGGCCTCTCGCCCGGGCTGTGGTCCGGTACCGGGACAGGATTCTGGATGCCGACATGGTGCTGTGGCGTACCGGGCAGCCGGTATTGCGGATCGACGCCCAACTCCCCGTCGACTTGGCCCTCGCCCGGTTGCCTGACCGCCGCACCGACGGGCCGCTCACGATTCGGATTGTGGCGGACAGTGTGGACCTGGGGGTGTTCGACGCGTTTTCGCGGAGCGTCAACCAGCTACGGGGATTGCTGGTGGCCGACGTGGAGATCCGGGGCACCTGGGAGGAGCCGAGTCTTGCGGGCGAGGTGGCCATCGTCGGCGGGCGCGGCCGGGTTGAGGGCCTTGGGGTCGAGTTCCACGATATTCTGGGTCGGGCCCATCTCGCGGGCGACTCCATCGTCATCGATACCTTGCGTATCGGCGGGGAAGGTGGCGTCATGGACGTGTCCGGATGGGTGCGCCTGGAGCGACTCACCCGGCCGATTATCAACCTCGACATTCAGGCGCAGAACATCCTGGTGATCGACGCGCCGGACTTCCTCACGCTGTTTGCCTCCGGGCAGCTCAGTCTTACCGGGCCGTTTACTCAGCCGGTCCTGACGGGAACCGCCACGGCCAACCGGGGCGTGCTGTACTTTGCCGACCTGGTCAACAAACGGGTGCTCGATCTCGAGGACCCGGCCAACGCCGGCCTGGTTGATCTCTCCTATATCCGGGAGCGCCGCTTGGGTTCGCGGTTCCAGAACCGGTTCATCGATTCCCTGCGGATCATCGACCTCGATCTCCGGGTGCAGGACGATTTCTACCTCCGCTCCACGGAGGCCAACATCCTCTTGGAGGGCGATCTCCGGGTCAACAAGGTCCGGCGCGAGTATCGTATGTCCGGAGATCTACGGATGTTGCGCGGCCGCTACCAGTTGCGGATCGGCAATATCGTCAACCGCAACTTCGACGTGATCCAGGGCAGCATCCGCTACTTCGGTACGCCCGACCTCGACGCGCAACTGGACATCGTCGCCGAGCACCGGGTCATCCCGGTCGACCGGGGCGAGCAAATCCCGATCGTGGCGACAATTTCCGGGACGATGCGTGCTCCACAGCTTACCCTGACGAACCGGGACGGCCCCCCGATCTCGCAGTCCGATCTGGTGTCGTACCTCATGTTCGGCAAGCCGGCGTTCGACCTGAGTGGTGGGCAGAACCAGACCAGTGAGCAAGGGGCTCTCGCTTGGGGATTGGCCGCGCTCTCCTCCGCGTTGTCGTCCGAGGTCGAGCGGACCCTGATCTCCGACATCGGCCTTCCGATCGACTACCTGCAGATTCGGCCAGGTGCGACGCCGATAGCTGGCAGCTCGGTCACCGCCACCCGCATTTCCGCCGGCTGGCGCCTGACCCGGAAACTCTTCATCACCCTGAGTGCCGGATTCTGTCCCAATGATCAGCTGCTGAACTACAAGGCGTTGGGGGCCAGCCTGGAGTGGCGGTTTGGAGGCCAGTGGCGCTCGTCCATCAGTCTGGAACCGGTGGAGGCGTGTGAGTTGGCGACCCAGTCATCGGGACTCAGCCCGACCCGGTATCAAATTGGTGTCGATCTGTTGTGGGAAAAGGAGTACTAGTGCGACGGGTGCTCCTCATTACCAACCCTGCGGCGGCCCGCACCCAACCACAGATCGTAGGCGGGGTCGTCGATGTGCTCCACCGGGGTGGTTGGGCGGTCGAGGTGCAGGCGACCGGGGGGCCCGGTGATGCCCGGCTGTTCGCGGCCGAGGCGGTCGACCAGGACTTCGACGCCGTCGCGGTGTTCGGAGGGGATGGCACGACGATGCAGGCCGCGTCGGCCCTCGTGGGAACGGACCTGGTATTGGGATTGATTCCTGGGGGAACCGGCAATCTGCTGGCTGGCAACCTCCGAGTGCCGGCGGCACCGGTGAGGGCCGCCGAGACGATCGTGGCCGGCCACGTGCGCCGGATCGATCTCGGCCGGCTGGAGTGTCAGGGTACGATCCAATACTTCGCGGTCGCGTGCGGCGCCGGCTTCGACGCGCGCGTGATGATCGAAACGCCGCCCGAGCTCAAGCACCGCTGGGGAATGGGGGCCTACGTGGCCACCATCTTCAAGCTGCTCGACCATCTCAAGAGCGCCACGCACCTCATAACGGTCGACGGGATGGAGTACGAAGCCCGGGCCGCGCTGGTGATCGTGGCCAACTGCGCCGAGGTGGTGCCGCCGTTCATCAAGTTCCGTCACGGCATCTCACCGGAAGACGGATTGCTCGATGTGATCGTCGTGCGGGTGGACAGTCTGGTAGATACGGTCATGGCCGTCCGTGACCTGCTGCGTTACGGCACGGACGACCCGACCAGCGCCGGATTCGTGGGCTATGCCCGGGGTGAATCGATCGAAGTTCGATCCACTCCAGTCCAGCCGGTGCAAATCGACGGGGACCCGGGGGGCCACACGCCGTTTACGGTGCAGGTGGTACCCAAGGCCATTCACGTTTTTGCCCCCTGAACCGATGACTCGACGAGACACGCCTTCTGCTGATGCCGGAGCTCCGGACGGGACCCTCGAGCGGGCCCTGTCAGATGCGCGGACCGTCCTGGAACTGATCCGGGATCTGCCAACGCTCGACACCCTCGATGACGCTGTCAGTCGGGGATTGGACGCCGCCACCAAGGGACTGGGGTTCGCCGGGGCCATGATCACCCACAAGGGTGAGGAGGCACCGATGGGCCTGCTGGTTCTGGGAGCGGTCGGGCTCGAGAGTACGGTACATCGAGCCGGGAGCATCCTGGGCGGGCACACGGTAGAGTGGTCGGTGGCGGACACCGGGATCGAGCGGGTCAGCGCCAATATCGATGCCGAGCCGGAAGTGACCGGCGATCCCATGCGCGGCCGTCTGGCTCGTGCGGGGCTGGTGCTGCCGATGCGGTTGGGTACTCGCATCGTGGGGACGCTCACGCTGACGGCCGACCCTGAGGGCTGGGAGCCTCCCGGGGAGGAGACTCTCCTGCTCGCTCGGGCGATGGCGGACCAGCTCGGGGCAGCGGTGAGCAGTCTAAGGATGCGCGCCGACCTGATCACCCGTCTGGAGCAACTGGACGCCCTCGGCCGCATCACTCACGCCCTTACCGGCGTGGAGGACGCCGAGGAGACGATGCGGTTGGTGGCGGACGAGGGACGCCGCGTGTTCGACGCGGAGCGGGCGGGTGTGTTCCTGTTCCATTGGGATGAAGAGCGGACCGAGTGCGTCGTGGCCCTGGGCCTTTCCGACGGATACATCCGTGAAGTGGAGCGTGTGGCCAATCAACTGCAGACGACGAAGGCCCTGCTGGAGCACCAGCCAGTGTTCGTGTCGCGGGCCCAGGGCCGTCCGGGGAACACGCTCGCCGAGGCAGTGGCGGCCGAAGGTTTCAGCTCGGTGGCACTCCTCCCGCTGGTGTTTGCCGGAGAGACGATCGGGTCGCTGGCCTTCTACCACGACGCTCCCCGCAAATACACCTCGGACGAGCGCCGGCTGGCCGTTGCCTTTGCCGATCAGGCCGCCCTGGCGATCGGCAAGAGCCGGTTGCTGGATCAGGTCACCCGTGTCAAACGCGAGTGGCAGATGGTTTTCGACGCGTCGGGGAGCGGTCTGGCGGTGACGGATGCCGAGGGCATCATCGTCAGGGCCAACCGGTTTGTGGCGGAGATGGCCGACATCCCGGTAACGTCGCTGCCTGGGTACGATCTAAAGACAGTTTTTCGCCGGTGGCCTGAGGCAGGCCAGGGCCCCCTGGCGGAAGCCCGTGCCAGTGGTCGGCCTGCCGCGGCCATGCTCGACAGCAAAGACGGCCGCTTGCTGGTGGTGACCGCGACACCGTTGCCGGACGACCGATGTATCGTGGCGATCGACGACCTGACGGACGTCGTTCGACTGGAGAATCGGTTCCGCCTCGTCGTCGAAACGGCGCACGACGCGATCGTCATCACCGACTCAGACGATCGAATCAGCTTTGCCAACCCCGCCGCCGCCGAGTTGTTTGGCGCCACCGCCGCGTCGCTGGCCCATCAGACGCTCGACGAGCTTCTCCCCGCAGCGGGGCAACGCGACCGTGGTCCAGTCTCGCAGGCGTTGCGGTACGATGCCGAATGCCGACGACCAGACGGAACGACCCGGCAGGTGTCGGTCTCGAGTGCCCCGCTGGTGGACGGCGAAACGCCGACCGGCCGGGTGGCGGTGATGCGGGACGTAACCCAGGAGGTCGAAACGCTCGATGAACTTCGACGCTCTGAGAGCCGATTTCGGACGCTGTTCACTGCCGCGCCGGTTGCCATTTGGACGGTGGACCGGGATGGCCGGTTCCTGTCGGTCAATCGCGCCGCCTTGACGATGTTGGGACTCGACGAACTCCCGGCGGGGGCCACGCTCGAACAATTTGTCGACCCGGCGGACGCGGAACCTGTTCGGCATCATCTGGCGGCGAGTCTGGCGGGTGAGCGGCGAGAGTTCTTCTTCCGTTTCCAGCGACCCGACGGTGCTGTTCGCGAGGCCGCGGTGGTGGCCACACCGATGACGCACGGGACCAGCCCGTCGGTGCTGGCGATCGCCCGGGACGTCACCGACGAACAACGATTGCGCGAACGGCTGATCCAGGCCGAGAAGATGGCGTCACTGGGACAGGTGGTGTCGGGTGTAGCTCATGAATTGAACAACCCCATCGCCGGCATCAACGCTCTGGCGCAGACCCTGCTGCTGGAGGGACCACTGGATGAAGGGGCGGAGCGGGTACTGGAGAGCATCCGACACGAGTGCGATCGTGCGGCGCGAATCATCTCCGATCTGTTGACCTCGTCGCGACAGCAGCCCCTGAAGCGCCAGGAGGTTGACCTCAATCTCATTATCACCGAAACGATGGAGTTGGAAGAAAAGGCGTGGCCCGGTGAGGTGGAGTGGACCCTGGATTTGGCCGAGGGGCTTCCGACGGTAAGCGCAGACCCCGACCAACTCCGGCAGGTCCTGGGGAATCTGGTGGCAAATGCGCGCCAGGCGATGGCGGGCGCCGAGCGGCGGTCCGGCCATGTCCGCACCTATCTCCTCGAGACGGGGGTCGGCTGTGAGGTCACCGACACGGGGCCTGGTATCCACCCGGATGCGCTGGGGAAGGTGTTCGAGCCGTTCTATACCACCAAGGTCGTGGGCGAAGGAACGGGGCTCGGCCTGGCAATTTCCCACGGAATCATCGAGACCCACGGCGGAACGATCAATGCCTCCAACGCGCCCGGTGGTGGGGCAAGGTTCTGTTTTGAGTTGTATAGACACCTAGGGTAAGGAGTGAGGTGACAACATGGCGGGTTCGCTGCTGCTCATCGATGACGATGTCGACGTGCTACGGTCCATCGGTAAGTACCTGGAACAGATCGGCTACGAGGTGGCGCGCGAACTGACGGGCGAGGCGGGCGTGTCGTCGTACGAGCGCCTCCGCCCGGACGCAGTGATCCTGGACCTCCAGCTCCCCGATATGGACGGGATGGAGGTCCTGGAGCGTCTGCGTGAACTCGATGCGCTGGTCGTGCTGCTGACGGGGACAGACGACGTCCAGACGGCCGTCGAAGCCATGCAGGCAGGGACGGCGGAGAACTTCCTCACCAAGCCGGTGTCGCTCGACCATCTGGCGGCGGCGACCGCGCGGGTGATCGACAAGTCGAGGCTCCGGCGGGTGAACCGGGCTCTCCTGGCCCACAAATCGGGACGGGGAGTGGACGCCATGGGCACCTCGTCCATGATGAAAGACCTGGCCCATCAAGTGGGATTGCTGGCCCAGAGCGACCGGACGACCGTCCTGTTGCGGGGAGACAGCGGGACGGGCAAGGGGTGGGTAGCCCGCCTGATTCACTCGTTGAGTCCACGGGCCAAGGCGCCGTTCGTTCATGTCTCCTGCGGCGCGACCTCTGCGGTCACACTCGATTCCGAATTGTTCGGCCACGAGCGCGGGGCGGTTGCCGGCGCTGAAGACCGGAAACAGGGATTGTTCGAGATCGCCGACCAGGGGACGTTGTTTCTCGACGACATCGCCGACCTCCCACCGGAGCTGCAGCCCAAGTTGTTGAAGATGCTGGAAACGAGGACCTTTCGACGGATGGGGGGCACGAGAGAGATCGAGGTGGACGTCCGTTTGGTCGCCGGCACCAGTAAGGACCTTCAGGCGGAAGTAGAAGCCGGTCGTTTCCGGGAGGATCTGTACTACCGGTTGAGCGTCATGCCGCTGTCATTGCCACCGGTCAGCGATAGACCGAAGGAGGATCGTGTGGCGCTGCTGCACAGGCTCCACCACGAATTGGCGGCGGAACTGTCAGATGGCCCCACTACCATCTCGCCGGACGCGTTCGACCGGATGCTCGCCTACGCCTGGCCGGGGAACATCCGGGAGATGCGAAACGTATTGGAGCGTGCCATG
>SMVY01000165.1 GCA_004357415.1 Gemmatimonadota bacterium | reverse complement strand
GTAGCTACACTTCTCAGCGACATGAGCGTCACCTCCTGTGAGGGAATGAACTCTCTCGGAAGTGGCGAGTCTCGCTATGACCCACCTGACGCTTCGCTCAGCAACGCCGCTACGCGCTCCGCTCGGCACTACAAAAGACTGTTCGGGTCCCCTCCCTCGCTCTCCTTTCTGTTACATGGTGGTGACCAACCCATCCCATGGGCGCGCCGCATGGCACGCCACCCTGCCCTCACCCCAGTAAAACCACTACCAGCACTGCTAGTTCGGTCGGCGCAGTTCGGTCCACCGGTTGGTGGCGTCGAGCACGGCGAACACCGCCGCCCGCTCGGCACTCTCTCGGATCTCCGCCGTGCCGGTCAACAATAATGTCTCGCGACCCCCCAACCCCTGCACCGCCACGAAGGCAAAGTCCCGATCGAACGCCTCCACGATCTTGGCCCCCTCCAGCGCCACCGACGAATCGTCCAACAACCGGTCCAACACGGATATCGTCGCCCGTGCCGCCGCCTCCACCCGGCTCCGTGGCGTGTCTGAACTCTCCGCCTCGGCCGTCTCGCGGATGCCGTTGTACGACAGACTGACTGTCAACCCTATACGATGCGGCCGCGACCCAGGCATTACCTGCAGATCCTCGAACAACACGCTACGCTGCAAAACCTGCTCGCGCACGGCGTGTTGTTCCAGGACCTCGATCGGCTTGACGTCAGCCGTCTGGGCTACGCTGATCTTGCGGTGATCGACCTTGAGGCCGAGCTGGGCCAGCAGCGCCGACTCCACATTCCGCACCACCTGCTTGGCACTCAGTCCCGACTGCGCCAGGATGTGGACCTCGGTTACCTCGCCGAGCGGCGTGGTAACCACCCGGGCGGACAGCACGCCCTCCAGGCTGGCTAGCAGGTTCTCGGCCCGCCGGACCCCCCAAGGGTCGGGCGCGTCGGCCCCGCCGATCGGCTGGTGGCCTCGCTGTTCCAGCTCCGGTTGCTCTGCCGAGTTAAATGCCATCAGGTCTGGCCCGCCTTGATGTGGCCGGTTTCGGTGTTTGTTTGGTCTCCGGGTTTATCCGCTACTACGTTGCGACCCTTAGACTTAGCCAAATAGAGCGCCCGGTCGGCAGTGACCAACAGATCGCCGGCATCGGGGTATCCCGGGTCGAATTCTGCAAGTCCTATGCTCGCGGTGACAAATCCGGCCGGATAGCCCAACCGGCGCCCCACCCCCTCGATCCCCGCCCGGATGGCCTCCGCCACCCGACCGGCCCCGGCCATGTCGGTCCGAATCAGCAACACCACAAATTCGTCTCCCCCGTAGCGGGCCGCCAGGTCCGAGGCCCGTACGGCACCGCGGATTTCCGCCGCCACGGCCCGCAGCACGTGGTTGCCGGCCTCGTGGCCGTGGGCGTCGTTGACCTCCTTGAACCGGTCGAGGTCGATGAACAGCACCGCGAAGCCCTCGGCGCTGCGCTTGGACCGCTCCACCTCGTACGACAAGCGGTCGCGCAACACCCTGACCGTGGCCAACTGCGTCAACGCGTCGGTGGCTGCCTCCTCGGCGGCCCGCTCCGCCCGCCGCTCCTGGAACGGGACGCACTGCCGCAGGGTGGCCCGGCCGAGCGCCGCTGCTTCGGCGAAGCGGGTGCAGGTCGGGAAGCCACAAGCCCCGCAATCCCACGGCCGGCCGTTGGGCCCGGTGCCGATGGCCTCGAGCAGGCTGGCCACGGCTCCGGCGTCGGGCCGGGCCGGCCGGCGCTTGATGTCGAACGTGGCGCCCACGCGCATGACCACGGTCGGGTCCACCACGGGGGTGGCGCTCCGAGGCGGCTCGGTGCTGGCCACCAGTTGCCTGCGCCAGAACAACTCCTCCGGCGGCCCCGACAGGGGATGATCGAGCATTCCCTCGTACGACAGCAGGTCGACGAATCCCAGGTCGATCCGGGTCTCCGCGATGGCGTGCGACAGCGCCGGGATGGCGTCGAGCCCGCGAGCCTTGAGGAACCGGCTGCTGGTGTGCCGGGCTTCCTGCAACATCTTGAGCGGCAATCCTCCGGCGGCGCTGAGATGGCGCCGCCGCTCCTCCGGCACCCGCACGAAGTACTCGGACTGCGACAACGGGTTGACGCCGCGCAACCGGAAGATCAACTCGAGGTCCTCGAACGTGATCGCCGCATCGAATTCCGGATCGTTGATCGGCGGGCTGATGCCGACGTAGACGATGCCCCTCTCCGGGCCGTATCGGGCTCTGAGGTACCTGGCCTCAGCCACGGCGGGGATGGCTACCGGGGCCAGGTAGGGCACCAGTTCGGGATACTCGGTACGGATCGTCTCGGCCACCGCGGGATCGGTGGAGCGGATCATGGTGCCCCAGTCTTCCTCATCCCACAGCCGCTGATATTCAGCCGCCACCAGTTCGTCGCCGATGATGCCGCGATAGACGGCCCGATACCCTGCCGCGTAGCAGGCGTTGACCACCTGTTCCGGGGTGGCCGGGTAGAAATGGGCTGCCGCCTCAGGGCACAGCGTAAGGATTCCGTCGCCCTTGGCCGCGACCGCCAAGGCCCTCCCGATCTGGCCGGACACCTTGACGGCGTCGTGGGGACAGGCTGGGACGCACAGGCCGCAACGGATACACGCCTCGTCGACGATCCGCACGTCCTCACCGTCAACTGCCACCGCCGCCGTGGGGCACACGCGAACGCACGCGAGACAGGCGACACAGGAAGGAGCGTCGATAGTGAACTGCAAAGGCCCAACCGGTTTGAACGGGATGGATGATTAGCAATATCGGAGCCGTAGGCCGGAATTGTCAACCCTTCCGGGCTCCGCAAATTGCCTTGGGAGAAAGACTTAGCCCAACTGGTACCGGTTGATCTTCCGGTAGAGGGTGCGCTCGCCGATACCGAGCACCTGGGCCGCCTCCCGCCGGTTGCCGCCCGTCTCCTTGAGGGCCGCTTCGATCGCCGCCTTTTCTACCTGCGCCATGGTCATGCCCGGTCGGTAGACCACCTCGTCCGGCTGGAGCGATTCCATCCGGTCGGACACGACATCGGCCACGGGCGGTCCGGCCACTTCGATCACCTGGACCCGGTGGGGTCCCTCATCCACCCGCCGCTTCAGTTCCTCGACCTGGTAGCGCAAGTCCATCAGGCTCCGCAGGATGAACTCGAATTCCCGGTTCCCCGGCTGGATGTCCTGGGGAAGGTGGCTGACGCGCACCGGGAGCAGCGCCGGGCCCTCGAACACGTCGTCGGGGATATCGGATGCGCGAATTTCGCTCCCGGGGGCCAGCACCACCATCGATTCGATCAGGTTCCTGAGCTGGCGGACGTTGCCGGGCCAGGGCGCCTCCACCAGCCGTTGCATGGCCGCTGGGGTGATGCCGCGGAACGGTGTCCCGGTGCCTCTGGTGAACTCGCCGATGAACCGGTGCACCAGAAGGGGGATGTCACTGCGCCGCTCCCTGAGCGGTGCCAGGTAGATGTTCAACACGTTGAGGCGGTAGAACAGGTCCTCGCGGAACTCGCCCAATGCCACCCGCTCCTTGAGGCTCCGGTTGGTGGCGGCCACTACCCGGACGTTCACCTGGATGGGCTCGGTGCCGCCGACGCGGAAGAACGCCTGGCTCTCCAGCACCCGCAGCA
The DNA here is from genome assembly GCA_004357415.1 of Gemmatimonadota bacterium. Taxonomy (GTDB): domain Bacteria; phylum Gemmatimonadota; class Gemmatimonadetes; order Gemmatimonadales; family GWC2-71-9; genus N074bin45. The sequence goes on along the minus strand of SMVY01000165.1, from coordinate 12,094 downwards.
ACCTGACCTGAACGCTGTGGGGGATCTCGCCGATCTCATCGAGGAAGATGGTGCCGCCGTCCGCCAGCTCGAAGCGCCCCAGGCGTCGCTCGGCCGCTCCGGTGAAGGCGCCCTTCTCGTGCCCGAACAACTCGGACTCGAGGAGGGTTTCGGGGAGGGCGGCACAGTTGACGGTGATGAACGCCTTGCCGCGTCGCGGGGAGAATTCGTGGATGGCCTTGGCCACGAGTTCCTTGCCGGTGCCGGACTCGCCTTCGATGAGAACGGTGCTGCTTGCCGGCGCCATCTGTTCGATCTTGAACAACATCTCCTTGATGGCGGTGCTCTCACCCACGATGCCGGTGCGCTCCTGCATGTCCCGCCACCGCAGCAGCCGGCGGGCGGTCGATACCACATCCGCCGGCGCCACGGGCTTGGCCAACACCTCGGCGACGCCCAGCCGGGACGCCCGCGGCCCTTGGTCAGAGTCAGTGGCCTCGAGGAGGGCGAGCGAAGGGATTTCCTGCTCGTGCGCCAATTCCGCGAGGTGGGCGGCGTGGGGCTCGTGCACGGCGCCAGTCAAGATCACCAGGTCTGGCTTCACCCGCTTGACCGTACGGCGCACGTCGTCGAGCGACGAGACCATGTCCGTGTTGAACCCGGCTTCCTCGAACGCGGCGTTGAGCGGCACCGCGGTTTCGAGGTCGTCCATGGTGATCAGGATCGTGGCGGCGGTGGTCACGGATGTCCCCGCTGAAGGTCGCGCAGGAGGTCGCCGGCGTGATCGACGAACCCTGCGAGCACGGCGAGTCCGTCGCCGACGCCGCCCGGGCTGCCGGGAAGATTGACGATCAAGGTTCGGCCACGCACGCCCGCCAGCCCGCGCGACAGCGCTGCTGCTGGCAACCGGGGGTAGGCGGTCATTCGCAGGGCCTCGGCGATGCCGGGAGCATGCCGGTCGAGCACTGCGCGAGTGGCTTCGGGCGTCACGTCGCGCGACGTCAGCCCGGTTCCTCCGGTGGTTAGAATGAGGTCGATGTCGCCACCATCGGCCCACTGTACCAAGGTGCGCACGATCTCCCCGGTTTCGTCCGGCACCAGAGTCCGCGCCGCCACGTGGTAGTCGCGGTCGCCGGCCCATCGGGCGATGGCGTCGCCGGATGTGTCCTCGCGCTCACCCCGACTCCCCGCGTCCGACACGGTCAGAATGGCGACGCGAAGCGGCCCCGCCGTCATTTCTTCTTCTTGGCCGATCCTTCTTTCCAGAAGGGTCGCTTGACGACTTCGGCTGGCACCCGCTTGCCGCGACAGTCAATCTCAAAGACGGTGCCGACCTTGGCCTGGTCGACCGGAAGGAAGGTGGTCCCGATAGCCGCCCCCACGGACGGGCCCATGGCCCCGCTGCGGACCTTGTCCACTTCCTTGCCATTCAGGTACACGGGATATCCTGGACGGGCGATGGCCCTTTCGGTGAGTTGGAAGCCAACCAGCCGGCGGGTGACGCCGGCGGCCTTCTGTCGCCGGAGGGCGGTGTCGCCCACGAACGGTGAGCCTTTGTCCAGTTTGACTATCCACGCCAACCCGGCCTCGAGCGGGGTGATGGTGTCGTCTATTTCGTTGCCGTACAGTGCGTAGGCCATCTCCAGCCGGAGCAGGTCGCGGGCACCGAGCCCGCACGGCACCGCCTTGCCCTCGCCGGTCAGGCCACGCCATAGCTGCTCGGTGTCGACCGCCCGGCAGTAGAGCTCGAATCCGTCCTCACCGGTGTAGCCGGTGCGGGAAATGAAGCAGTCGACCCCGGCCACCGTGCCCGACTGGAAGGTGTAGTAGTCGATGGACCCGAGCTGGGTACCGGTCTCCGGTTGCATGACGGCTTCGGCTGCGGGGCCCTGCAGCGCGAGGAGTCCCACGTCGTCGGAGATGTTCTTGAGTCTGACGTTGGCGCCCTGTTTCTGGCCGACGATGTGCTCCCAAACCGCGTCGATGTTGGACGCGTTGACAACGATCATAAGCTTGTCGTCGAACCGGTACACTGTGCAGTCGTCGATGAAGGTCCCCGCGGGGGTGAGAATGGCGGAGTACTGTACCTCGCCCGGCTCGAGCGCCGCCACGTCGTTGCAGGTGACCCGGTTGACGAGGGCGTTCCGATCCGGTCCGGTAATTTCCAACTCGCCCATGTGCGAGACGTCGAATATCCCCACACCGGTCCGCACCGCCTTGTGCTCGGCCAGAATGCCGGTCGGATACTGCACCGGCATTTCGTATCCGGCAAACGGCACCATCTTCCCGCCGAGTTCGAGGTGCACCGCGTGGAGCGGAGTGTGCCTGAGAGTCTCGTTGTCGGACATGATCAGGTCTCCAGCAGCATGGCCATCAGGGCCTTCTGCACGTGCAGGCGGTTCTCGGCTTCGTCCCACACCCGGGACTGCGGCCCGTCGATGACGCTGCCGGTGACCTCTTCGCCGCGGTGGGCAGGCAGGCAGTGGAGAAAGATGGCGTCCGGATCTGCCTTGGCCATCAGTGCGTCGTCGACCAGGTAGCCCTGGAACGCCACCTGCCGGGCCTCGGCTTCCGCTTCCTGGCCCATCGAGGCCCACACGTCGGTGGTGACAACATGGGCCCCTGCCACGGCCTCTTCCAAGTCTTCGGTGATACTGATGGAGGTGCGATCCTTGTTGCGGTCGAACACGTCCCGATCGGGTTCGTACCCTTCGGGACACGCCAACCGGAGTTCGAATCCGAGGGTACCGGCCGCGTTGATCCAGCTATTGGCCATGTTGTTGCCGTCGCCGATCCAGGCCACGGTCTTTCCTTCCCACCCGCCGATGTGTTCCCGCATGGTGAGCAAGTCGGCCAGGATCTGACACGGATGCAGCAGGTCGGTCAGTCCGTTGATGACCGGGATGGAGGCGCTGGCGGCCAGCTCCTCGACTTCCGCATGGGCGAAGGTCCGGATCATGATGATGTCGAGGTAGCGCGAGAGCACCTTGGCCGTATCCGCGATCGGTTCTCCCCGGCCCAGCTGGATGTCCCTCGACGACAGGAACAGGGCGTGGCCACCGAGCTGGTACGCGCCGACTTCGAACGAGACGCGGGTGCGGGTCGAGCTCTTGGTGAAGATCATGCCAAGGGTGCGACCGGCGAGCGGCCTGTTGGTGTCACTCCCATCCTTCATCCGGGCGGCGACATCCAACAGGCGGCTCAGGTCGTCGGCGGAGAAATCGGGGATGGCGAGGAAGTCACGCTTCGGCATGGCCGTCCTGAGGTGGAGAGTGGCGTTCTGGCTGGGCTGATTCTAGCGCAGGTGGAGGGGCCGGGCAAGGACAGTGAACCCGACGGCGGCGGCGCTAGAGGATATAGCGCCGGAGATCTTCGTCCTCGACCACCGACGCTAGTCGGTCCCGCACCGTGTCGGCATCGTAACTGACCTGCTTGTCGGGGAAATCGGGAAGCCGGAACAACAGGTCTTCCATGAGCGTCGCCATGACCGTGTGCAGCCGGCGCGCGCCGATGTTCTCCATCCGGTCGTTGGCCAAGCCCGCCACCCGGGCGATCTCCCGTATGGCGTCGTCCGTGAAGGTCAGCTCGACGCCCTCGGCGGCTACGAGCGCAGCGTACTGCTTTGTCAGGGAGTTCTCCGGCTCGGTCATGATGCGGATGAAGTCGTCTTCGGTGAGCGACTTCAGTTCCACCCGGATGGGGAAGCGCCCCTGCATCTCCGGGATCATGTCCGACGGCTTGCACGCGTGAAACGCGCCCGCCGCCACGAACAGAATGTGGTCGGTACGCACGAAGCCGTAGCGGGTCTGGACGGTCGACCCTTCCACGATCGGCAGAAGGTCGCGCTGGACGCCTTCCCGGGAGATATCGGGCCCGGTCTGGCTCCGCTCGCCGACAATCTTGTCGATTTCGTCGATGAAGATAATGCCGTGGTTCTCGGAACGGTCAAGCGCCTCGTTGACTATGTCGTCCATGTCCACCATGCGGCGCAACTCTTCGTCGATAAGGATTCGCCGGGCTTCCGGGATGCGTGCCGTGCGACGCTTCTTGCGCTTGGGCAACATCTCCTGGAGCAACTCCGTGAAGTTGATGTCCTGGCCTTCGATCCCCTGGGGAGGCTGCATCGCCTCGAGCAACGGAAATCCTTGGGGCGTCACCTCGATCTCCACCTCACGGTCGTCCAGCTTCCCGTCGCGCATGAGGGCCCGGAGTTTCTCCTGCGTCTGGGCCCTGCGTTCCGCGTCCGGTGGCCCGGCCTTCTCGGCCTGCGCCTCACCGCTGGGCGACACCACAAACACCGCGCCCTCCTGCCCACCAGTTTCCGCCGACTCGCGTACCGGCGGCGGTGCCGGTGGCGGCAGAAGAATGTCGATGAGCCGATCCTCGGCCCGGGCTTCCGCCTGCGGATAGACCTCATCCTCCCGTTCGCCGCGGACCATGGTGATCGCCACGTCGACCAGATCGCGCACCATCGACTCGGCGTCGCGGCCAACGTACCCCACCTCGGTGAACTTGGAGGCCTCCACCTTGAGAAACGGGGCGCCGGCCAGGCGCGCCAGCCGCCGGGCGATTTCGGTCTTCCCCACACCCGTCGGACCGATCAGGATCAGGTTGTTGGGCGTGATCTCATCACGGATGTCCTCCGGCGTGCGGGCCCGGCGCCATCGATTGCGGATCGCAATGGCGATCGCTTTCTTGGCCGCGTCCTGCCCCACGATGAACCGGTCCAGTTCGGCCACGATCTGCCGGGGCGGGAGTTCCTCGAGCCAAGGGGTCGGTTCGGACTCGGTCGGGGAATCGTCCACGATGGGGTCGGTCATGATTCCAACTCGACGATGGTGATGGCCGTGTTGGTGAACACGCAGATCTCCGCGGCGATGGTGAGGGACTGCTCGACGATGTCGCGGGCACTCAATCCGTCACGGCTTATCAACGCCCGGGCGGCGGCGAGGGCATAGTTGCCGCCGGATCCAATCGCCAACACACCGTCATCAGGCTCGATCAGTTCTCCGGTGCCGCTGACGAGGAAGGTGTGCGCCTCATCGGCCACCACCAGGAGCGCCTCCAACCGCCGGAGCACACGGTCGCTGCGCCAGTCCTTGGCCAACTCCACCGAAGCCCGCGGCAGGTTACCGGGGTACCGGTCGAGCTTCTCCTCAAACTTCTCATACAGCGTGAGCGCGTCGGCCACCGACCCGGCGAACCCGGCCAGGACCTTGCCGCCCTTCAGCGTGCGCACCTTGGTGGCCCGGCTCTTGACCACGGTGTCGCCGATACTGACCTGGCCGTCCCCCCCCAGCGCCACCCGGCCGTCTTTGCGTACCGCCAGGATGGTGGTGCCGCGGAATTCACTCATCGTCCCTCTCATGGAATATTGAATATTGACTGCCACGAATATTGAATAGTGAAATGAAGTCGGAAGGCAAGAAGTTCAATATTCTCGTGGCATTCAATATTCGTGGCATTCGTGGCATTCCTTCAGGCTCTCGGATGCGCCTCCCGATAAACCTTCTTCAGCCGCTCCACGCTGGTGTGCGTGTAGATCTGGGTAGTACTCAGCGATGCGTGACCCAGCAACTCCTGCACCGCCCGAAGATCCGCACCGGCATCCAACAGGTGCGTAGCGAACGTGTGTCGCAGCGAGTGGACGCTCGCATCGTGTTCACCGACCGCGGCGAACAATGCCTGCATCCGCCGCTGCACGGTCCGGGCCGTCAGCCGCCGGCCGTGCCCGCCCACGAACACCGCCGGCTGGCGCAAGCCCCCTCCCTGCTCCTCGACGGCCCGGTCCCTTAGGGGAAGGTAGCGGCGCAGTGCCCGTGAGGCCTTGGAACCAAGCGGCACGATGCGCTCTTTCCGCCCCTTGCCGACCACCTTGACCTGGTCGCCCAGAAGGTCGAGCCGGTCGAGGTCCAGACCGCTCAACTCGGCTAGGCGCATCCCGGTAGAGTAAAACAACTCCAACATGGCCAAGTCGCGCAATGCCACAAAATCGTCGTCCGACGCGCGGGCCTCGGCCAGGGTGAACAAGTCGTCCATCTGCTGCCGGCCGAGCGGGGTCGGCAACCGCTTGTCGATGCGGGGCACCCGGGCGGCCTTGGCGATGTTGACGGCCACCCGCTCGTTCAGCTGGAGGTAGCGGTAGAAGGAGCGGACCGAGGACAACGCCCGGGAGGCGGAACGCTTGGCCAGGCCGCTCCGCTGCAACTCCCCCAGGAAGCCGCGCACGCCGGTCCGGTCGACCGTATCCCACGACCATGTTCCCCCCCCGCCGTAGTGGGCGTCGCAGAACGCGGTAAACCGCGTCAGGTCGCGGGCGTAGGCCTTCACCGTGTTGGGCGAATACTGGCGCTCCTTCTCGGCAAACGCCAGAAAGTCGGCCACATCGGAAGCGGTGGTCACAATTCGGCCACCCAGCGCTCCATGTCGATCAAGGCCCGTTCAGCCATCAGGTCCTTTTTCTCCTTCTTCTTGACCTTGCCCGGCAGCGGGTCGACCAGACCGAAGTTGGCGTTCATCGGCTGGAAGTGCCTCGGATCCGCTTCACGAAGATAGCGGTACAGCGCGCCCAGCATGGTGGTCGGCGGCGGAAGCACCGCATCCCGGCCCGCCAGGCGGCGTGCCAGGTTGATCCCCGCCAGGAGGCCTGTGGCCAATGACTCGGTGTAGCCTTCGACGCCGGTCAGTTGCCCGGCGAAAAACAGGAGATCGTCGCCCGGGGCGGTGAGCACCGGACTCAGCACCGCGGGCGTCTTGAGATAGGAATTCCGGTGGAGGCTGCCATAGCGCAGATACTCGGCCCCAGCCATCCCGGGGATCATGCCGAACACTTTCTTCTGTTCCGGAATGCGCAGGCGAGTCTGGAATCCGACCAGGTTCCACATGTTGCCCAGCCGGTCTTCCCGGCGGAATTGCACCACGGCGTGCGGTTCGCGGCCGGTACGGGGGTCGGGGAGGCCCACCGGTTTCATGGGGCCGAACCGCAGGGTCTCCGGTCCGCGGCGGGCAGTTTCCTCGATCGGGAGACAGCCCTCGAAGTAGGCGACCTGGTCGAAGTCGTGGCCCTGGTGCTGGTCGGCGGCCACCAGGGCGTCGATGAAGGCCCGGTATTCCGCCGGCGACATCGGCGCGTTGAGGTAGTCGTCCCCGTCACCCTTGCCGTAGCGCGACATGGCGTAGAGCGCGTCGTGGTCCAGCGACTCGTTCGCCACGATCGGCGCTATGGCGTCGAAGAACGCCAGCGACGTTTCGCCAAGGGTATCGGCAATGACATCGGCCAGCGCCGGAGACGTGAGCGGTCCCGTGGCCACCACACCGGGACTCGGCAGCGAGCGGACTTCCTCGCGCACGACGGTAATCAGCGGGTGTGCGGTGATACGACCGTCGACCTCCTGGGCGAACACCGCGCGATCGACCGCCAACGCCGAACCGCCGGGAACACGAGCCAGGTCGGCGCACGGGAGGAGCAGACTTCCCAGCAGCCGCAATTCCGCCTTGAGAAGGCCGTGGGCGTTCCGTACTTCGGTCGATTTGAAGGTGTTGCTGCAGACCAACTCGGCTAGGCGCTCGGTTTGGTGGGCAGGGGTCCGCACCACCGGCCGCATCTCGAACAAGGTGACGGGGATGCCCCGTTCGGCCAGCGCCCAGGCGGCTTCGCACCCCGCCAGGCCACCGCCGACGATGGTGGCGGTCACCCCAGCGAGGCCTCCTCCGGATCCAGCGTGACTTCGATGTGGCCGCATTTCATGCAGGTGAGCCTGTCGCCCTCAGCCTTGGTGGACTTCTTCTCCATCCCCTCCCAGCCGCAGGATGGGCACTTGGTCGGCTCAGGCTTGTTCCAGGTGGAGAAGTCACAATCCGGGTAGCGGCCGCAGCCGTAGAACGTCCGGCCCTTCTTGGTCCGCCGGGCGACGAGATCACCGGTGTCGCACTGGGGGCACTTGACCCCGATGGGAATTGAGCGGGTACCCTTGCACTTGGGATACGTGGTGCACGCGAGAAATTCGCCGAATCGCCCGGTCTTGATGACCATGGGCGAGTTGCACAGGTGGCACACTTCGTCCGTCGGTTTGTCGGGTACCTTGTCCTTCTTGATGGGACGGGTGTGCTTGCAATCGTCGGGATAGCGCGTGCAGGCAATGAAGGGGCCGAACCGGCCGCTGCGGACCTTGAGGGGCGCCTGGCACTCGGGGCACTTCTCCTTGGCGAGATCCTGCAGGCCGTGTGTTTCCATGACCAGCGCGTCGATATCGACCGCGTCGAGCGCTTTCATGAACGGTCCGTAGAAGTTCTCGAGGACCGTCTGCCACTCCACTTCGCCTTCCTCCACCCGGTCGAGCTCGTTCTCCATTTCGGAGGTGAACTCGACGTTGAAGATCTCGGGGAAGCGGGAGACCAGCACCTTCTCCACCGTTTCGCCCAACTCGGTGGGGAAGAACCGGCGCTGTTCCAGCCGGACGTAGTCGCGGCCCGTAAGGGTCGAGATAATTGAACTGTATGTCGACGGGCGGCCGATGCCCGCTTTCTCCAGTTCCTTGACCAAGCTGGCTTCGGAATACCTCGGCGGCGGCTGGGTAAAGTGCTGGTTGGGAGTGATCTCGCGCAGTTCCACCTGATCGCCCTTGACCAGTTCGGGAATCTGCGGCAGGCCGTCCACCGTCCGGCCCTCCTCCTTCTCGTGTCCTTCCGTATATACCCGATGAAAGCCGTCGAATCGCATGACCGATCCGGTGGCGCGGAACAGATAGCGCCCCAGTTGAAAATCGATGATGGTAATGTCGTACGCGGCCGGCGGCATCTGCGAGGCTAGGAAGCGCTGCCAGATCAGCGTGTACAACCTCAACTGGTCCTTGTCGAGGTGCTGACGCAGGGTGTCGGGGTGCCGAGGAATGTCGGTCGGCCGAATCGCTTCGTGCGCATCCTGGACCCGGCTCCCCTTCTTGGACTTGTGGACAACGGGTTTCTCGGGAACGTAGCGGTCGCCGTACTGCTGGCCGATGTATTCCCGTGCCGCGGCGATGGCCGTATCCGATACCCGAACCGAGTCGGTCCGCATGTAGGTGATCAGACCGATGGGCCCGTCACCGGCGTCGATCCCCTCGTACAGGGTCTGAGCCGCCCGCATGGTTCGCCGTGACGAGAAGCCGAGCTTCTTGGCCGCTTCCTGCTGTAGCGTGCTGGTGGTGAACGGAGGAGCGGGCCGCGGGTGCCGGCCCTTGTGCTGCACCTCGGACACGACGAAGGGCTGCTCCCCCACGGCATCGACCACCGCCCGGGCCTCGGCCTCGTTGCCCAAATGGGGCTTGTGACCATCTATCTTGTGCAGCGACGCCTCGAACGTCTGGTCGCCCTTGGCGCACAGCAGGTCGATCGACCAATACTCTTCCGCTTTGAACGCGCGGATGGCGCGCTCGCGCTCCACCAGGATCCGCAGCGCCACCGTCTGGACCCGGCCCGCCGAGAGACCCGTCTTGATGCTCTTCCACAGCAGCGGGCTCGCCTTGTAGCCCACCAACCGGTCGAGCACTCTGCGCGCCTGCTGGGCCTTCACCTTACGATCGTCGATGACACCCGGAACCCTCATGGCCTCCTTGATGGCGTCCTTGGTTATCTCGTGGAACAACACGCGATGTACCGGGGCGTCGGTCTTCATCTCTTCGGCGACATGCCAGGCGATTGCCTCACCCTCACGGTCGGGGTCGGTCGCCAGGTAGACCGCGTCTGCCACCTTGGCGGCGCGCTTGATTTCGGTGAGCGTCTTGGCCTTGCCCTTGATGGTTACGTACTTGGGCTTGAATCCGTTTTCAACGTCCACCCCCAGTTGCCGCTTGGGGAGGTCGCGAACGTGGCCCACCGTCGCCTTGACCGAGAACCCACGCCCGAGGTAGCGCGCGACCGTGCGAGCCTTGGTAGGCGATTCCACGATGACCAGCGACCCACCCCTGGCATTGGCGGCGCGCTTCTTCCTGGCCGTCTTTCGCTTGGCGGTCTTCTTCTTGGCCGTGGACTTCTTGGCGGGAGATGTCCTCTTGGCGGTCTTCTTCTTCGCAGGCTTCTTGGCCACCTTCTTGGCCGCGAGTTTCGCCTCCCCTCCTGTTCCCACCTCGCCAGTGGCAGCAGCTTCCCCGCTCGCCTCACCCGCCGCCACCCTGAGGGTGGACGGCATGCGGGACTGCACGCCGGCGACCGTCTCGCAGTCGAGGTTGCCGGAAGGAGTGGCTGGAGTGGATGGGTGCGTCATAGCGGCCAGAATACCTGTCCCAAGTCAAAGTGATATCAATTGTCAGGTGGCCACAAGAAAAGGCGATGAGCGGCCCATGGCAAGGAGGCAGTAGCTATCTTGTTGACTTACAACAAGTTACCAACCTGCCTGCGCGTGAGCCAGGACCACTGCTTCATCGATGACGTCCTCGATCGGCCGGGACGCGTTGTCGATTTCCGCATGGGCCATGATGTAGAACGGCTCCCGCTCCTTCAATAATTCGCGCATCCGTTCGTACGGGTCGTCGCTCATCAGCAACGGTCGGTAGTCGTGCATCTTGGTCCGGTCGACGGCGGTGGTGATCATGGTCTTGAGGTAGACGACCAATCCGTGCTCCTTGGCACGGTCCATCTCGCCCGGCTGGGCAGCCCAGCCTCCACCGGGCGCCAGCACGCACGGGTCGCCCTCTAGGAGGGACCCCATGGCCTCGCTCTCCATCCGGCGGAACGCCACCTCGCCCAGTTCCGCGAAAATGCGTTCGATCGGCATACCCTGCTGCCGCTCGACCACCTTGTCGAGATCGGCGAACGTGGCGCCGACGCGCTCGGCCACCGAGCGTCCCACCGTCGACTTGCCGGAGCCGGGCAGACCCACAAAGATCAGGTGCTGTTTCATGACTGTTCTCCGGCCAACGCGCGGTCCGCCGCTAGTGCCTCCCAGCGACTCCCCAGCGCCGCGCGGTACCCATGATAGTTGCGCTGCATTTCGCCAAGTGAATCCCCGCCGAACTTCTCGACCATCGCGTCGGCCAGGACGAGGGCCACAACGGCCTCGGCGATGACGCCCAGCGCCGGGACGGCGGTAATATCGGAGCGCTCGCTCTGGGCCTTGGCAGCTTTGCCGGTGGTAAGATCCACGGTATCGAGCGGGCGCATCAGGGTGGAAATCGGTTTCATCGCCAGCCGCACGACCAGTGGTTCGCCGGTGGTGGTGCCGCCCTCGAGACCACCTGCGTGATTCCTGGCACGCCTGAACCCGCCTCGGCGGTCGTCTGCCGCGGCGTCGGCGGCACGGTGGATACCATCGTGGACCTCCGACCCCGGGCGCCGGGCACCATCGAACCCCAGGCCGATCTCCACGCCCTTGACGGCCGGGATGGAGCACAGGCTTCCCGCCAGCCGGCCGTCCAGCCGCCGATCCCACGACACGTGGCTTCCCAGACCCACCACCAGCCCGCGGGCGACCACTTCCACCTCGCCGCCCAGGGTGTCCCCGGCCGCCTTGGCGTCGTCGATCCGGCGGATCATCTCGGCTTCGGCCGCGGGATCGAGCGTGCGCACAGCCGACCGGTCGGCCGCTTCGTTGAGAGGATCCGGCAGCGGGTCGGGCACGGTCGCGACGACACCACCGAGCGATACCACGTGGCTCCCGATGTCAACCCCGAACGAACCGAGCAGCGCCTTGGCGACCCCGCCGGCAGCTACCCGGGCGGCTGTTTCCCGGGCGCTGGCGCGTTCGAGAATATCGCGGGCGTCGAGTCGGTCGTACTTGAGGACCCCGACGAGATCGGCGTGCCCAGGACGCGGACGGGTCACCCGTCTGCGCCGCAGTTCGCCGGGGGTGCCCTCGACGGCCATGACGTCTTCCCAGTTGGTCCAGTCGCGGTTGCGGATCAGCAGGGCCACGGGTGATCCGAGAGTTTCGCCGGCGCGCACGCCACCGAGAATCTCGACCCGGTCGCGTTCGATCTTCATCCGGGCGCCTCGGCCGTGGCCCTGCATCCGCCGTCCGAGGTCGCGATCGATCGAGGCGGCGTCGAGCGGCACACCGGCAGGCATTCCCTCCACGATGACGGTGAGGGCCTGCCCGTGAGATTCTCCGGCGGTGTGAAAGCGCAATCGCATTGCGATACCC
>SMVY01000164.1 GCA_004357415.1 Gemmatimonadota bacterium | reverse complement strand
GAGATGTAAGGGAACAGCCCCCTGAGGAGGTTTCCCTCTAGTTGGGAGGCCACCTGGGAGGACGCGATGGTCTGGATACTGGAGAGACGGCCCTTGTCGTCCAGCACAGCGGTCCAGGTGGTCCCGATCAGGTCGGCTAGCATCTCGGGAGTTAGCGGCCGGCCTTGGCCCTTGCTGGTTCCCGTCACGGTGTCGAGCACGAGGGTGATCCCGCCGTCTTCGGCGAACGTTACGCTCAGCTCGCCGGCGAGGTCCACCTTGTTCTCCATTTCGCCCTGGCCCATCTCACTGAGGTCTGTTACCGAGGTCGTCTCGATTTCAAACCGGTATCGGTCGGTGGTCGAGTCCTGGGACGAAAGTACCGGGAATGCCAACAGGCCCAGCACGAGTGCCGGCGTAGCGTAGCGTAACTGCATGGTATCTCCCGTACGGAAAAGGGACCCTGGGAAAGGATCGGATCAGGGTGGCGAGGCTTGCGGGACTTTCGTCTTACCGAAGACCGCCATCAACTCGGTGTCGGTGGTGGTCACCTTCAGGAGCGACCAGCCCCGCCGGGTCATGTCCGCCCGCCACAGGCTCAGTTTGTGCCACTCGCCGGTCTTGGCCTTGAGTACCCGGACGTCGGCCACATCATGCCATCGAGTCGGGTAGTATGCCGGTTCCGGGGGGCGTTCAAAACGTGTCGTCATGGTAGAATTGCAACTTGCGGCAAGCGCAGAACTTACCGCGGCCGGGGCAAGCCGGCAAGTCAGGGTTGGTCCGCGGGGGATCGGTGTCCCCGGGAATGGTTGCGAAGGGAGGCCGGGCCGTAAGCCGAGTTCTGTTCGTCTACCGAGGTAGACGGGCGATCATCTATCTGGGACGTCCGTCGCCGGACGCCTCGAGCAGCCTACCCACGGCTCGAACGGTGCGGGTCGCACCTCGCCGCCTATTTGGCCTTGCTCCGACTGGGGGTTACCCTGCCACCGCTGTTACCAGCGGCGCGGTGGGCTCTTACCCCACCATTTCACCCTTACCCATCGAGATGGGCGGTATGTTTTCTGTGGCCCTGTCCGTCGCCTTGCGGCGCCCAGGCGTTACCTGGCAATCTACCCTGTGGAGCTCGGACTTTCCTCGAGGCCCTAAGGCCCCGCGACCACCGCACCCGACCGCTTCGCACCAAGGAACATAACGCCTCCTGTCGCGGCGGGAAGAGAGGGGCGGTTACCGTCAACCGGCTGGGGACGACAACCAAGCCAGGCGCTGCTGCGCCCGACTCCGCAGGGCGTCGAATGGATCTTCCGTGGCCGACTGCCACTGGGCCACCACTTGGCGGTACTCCCGCTGGGCATCCTCCGTCCGGCCAAGTTCTTCGTAGGCCATCGCCCGCAGCATCCTGACCCGGCCGAGCATTCCCCAGCGCACGTCGAAGTAGTCGGTCCGGAAATGGTCGGGCTCGAACTCTTCGAGCAGCGACACGGTCTTCCCGTAGTCTCCGAGTTCGAAATACACCTCGGCTTCCATCGGCTTGCGATACCAGGCGGTCTTCTTGGCGGGACCGGTTTGCTCGAGAATGGAACGGGCTGCGGTCGGGTCCTCCTCGTTGACGGCGAGCCAGGCTCGCACCTCACGGGAAAAATCCTCACCGGTGAGGGCCCGCAGTTCGGTGAGCGCGGTGGTATCGTTGCTCTGGAGGAAGATCCCCAGCGCGGCCGCGGCCCCCGAGTGCGCCACATGCGGCCGGTCGTCGGGGTCTGCTCGACGGGCCGCCTCGGCAGCGCCGTCCCACACCCGGCGCTGTATGGCGAGCGATGCCCCGGTGGCGGAGTAGAGGTGGCTCAGGCGCCAGCGCTGCCACTGGAGCGGGTCGATCTCGGTGTTGTGGGTGGCCGGCCGGAGTTCGAGCGCAGTGCGCACCTGGTCGGCGAACTGAATCGCCTGGGCCGCTCGGCCCAAATCGCCTTGATAGGCGAACACGTTGGCGGTCGCTTCGACCGACGCCACCAGGTTGTAGTCCGGATCGAGATCGCCGAAGTCGTCCGGCGTGACGGAGTCCAAGGCCCCCCGCAACGTCTCGCCGGCCAGCTCCGGTTCACCGGCGGCGAAGAAGATACGCGCCCGGGCGAAGGGGAGTTCGGGATGGAGGTCCCCATCTTCGGCGATCTGGTCAGCCTCGGCGTGGGCTGCGCGGTACTGCCCGTCGTTAACGTAGGCGTCGATGAGGGCGTACTGTGCCCGCAGGCCGTTGGGCTGCGCGGCCACCCAATCGCGTGCCAAATCGAGCGACGCTTTGCGCGCCCGGTCGACCGCAACTGTCAGCGCGACGGAGTCCATCGACAACCGGCCATCCTGGGACCGTGTGGCCACGAAGGAGTCCGCCGGCATGAGGGCGAACGGTGGATAGGCCCTCCCCGCCTCGTGCAGCATGTAATCGACGTGTTCCAACGCCAAGGTGAAGCCGGGGTCGAGTTCACCGGTGCGCTTGAAGGCTCGCAAGGCGTGGGTGAATCTCTCCGGCTTGGCGACGCCGTCGTCGTGGAACCACGAATCGCCCAGCCCGTACCAGGCGGCGGCGTTGTTGCCGTCACGCTCGATCAGCTCTTGGTAATACTGCCGGGCGATGGCGAGATTGCCCTCGATAAAGGCGCGATAGGCGCGGATCAGTGTCCGATGCGTCAGCGGGAGATTGGTCGAGTACCTCCCGGCAGAGGCGATGGCTCGATTCGACTCGGCATCGTTGCCCCCGTAGATCCATCCGCGCGACACGGCCAGGTAGTAGTACGCCAACCCGAACGTGGTGTCGATCTGCGTCGCCTGATTCAGGTCATGAATGGCGTCGCCCAGTTCCCACTTGTTCAGGTGGTCTACGCCGCTGAGGTAGGCCCGATAAGCCTCGACCGATCCGGTGGTGGCCCGGGCAAGATCAGTGGTGATGTCGTCCGGCGCACCACTCAAATTGAGGATACTCGACGCCAGCTCGTCGAACAGGGGTCGGACGTCGGTCCCCGGAACCCCGCTGGCGCTCGCCAGGTCGATGCGCTCGCCGGTGGCCACGTCGAACACCCGGGCCGTCAGGTGGAGTGAGTCGCCAGCCTGGTCGAATTCACCGAGGACGACGGTCCACACCCCCGCCTCTCGGGCCAACTGCCGGGCTTGTGTTAGGCCTATCGGATCGCCTGGAGCAAGTC
Source organism: Gemmatimonadota bacterium (assembly GCA_004357415.1). Classification (GTDB taxonomy): domain Bacteria; phylum Gemmatimonadota; class Gemmatimonadetes; order Gemmatimonadales; family GWC2-71-9; genus N074bin45. The sequence continues at coordinate 3,635 of SMVY01000164.1, read as the reverse complement.
CGTTCTGGTCGAGCAGGTCGCGGACCCGTCCGTGATCCACCACCGCGAGGTCGTCCCATTGGGAGAGATCGAGCGCCAGCATGCTCAAGCTCCCTTCCTGCAACCACTCGCTGGATGGCTCATTGCGGAGGTTGTCGAACGGCAACACCAACATCGAGTGGCGGGGGTTGACCCCGGCGGGAATACGATTGGGATCCGGCCGGGTCAGCCCGAAAGTCAGCACCGAGATGAGCACCGCCGCAGCCCCGGCGGCCTGCAGCCAGCGCCGCCGGGGCGTGGCCGGTCGCGGAGGCTCGTCTACCGCGTCCCGCATCTCGGCCCCATTCTGCCACCGATCCGCTAGCGGCTTCTCGAGCGCTCGCATGACCACGTGGGCCAGATTGGGGGGGCAATCCCCCCGCATCCGCCGGATGGTTGTGGGGTTGGTCGACAAATGTTGCGACACCACCAGGCGATACGAGCCCTCGAACGGGGGCTTGCCGGCCAACATCTCGTAGCCCATGACCCCGAGCGCGTAGAGATCGCTGCGGGCGTCGATCTCTTCGCCCGATGCCTGCTCCGGGCTCATGTACGTCGGCGTGCCCAGCACCAGCCCGTCGCCGGTGATCACCGCTCCGCCGTCTGCGCCACAGATCCGGGCGATGCCGAAGTCGACCAGCATGGCCCGGCCCGAAGCGGCGTCCAACAGAACATTGGCCGGCTTGATGTCCCGGTGAACCACCCCCGCACCTGCGGCCGCGTTGAGCGCGGCGGCAATGTCCTTGACGATGCAGCACACGTCTTCGACCGGTAGGCGTTCCTCACGGCTCAGACGCTCCCGGAGACTCTCCCCGGCCACATAGTCCATCACGTAATACAGCAGCCCGCCGTCTTCGGCGGCGGCATGGATGGCAACGATGTTGGGATGTCTCAGCCGGGCCACCGTACGGGCCTCGGTGAGGAACCGCTGGGCGATGGTGCCGTGGTCGGCCAGTTCGGGTTGCACCACCTTGACGGCGACCCGGCGGTGCAAGGTCAGGTCACTGGCCAGGAACACGACCCCCATGCCGCCGCGACCGAGCTCCCTCTCGATGACGTACTGCTTGCCGAGGGCGGCTTGGAGCCGTTCGCTCAGGGCCGATGGGGTAGGGGGCACGGTGGTTCTCCAATCTGTCCGGCATCTGGTCGGGTGCCAGTAGGGTGACAACGCCGGACACGACTCCGGGGTTTCCCCGCCACGGGGCTCACAGGGGTACTTCCCTAGTTAGATGCCTCGACCGTGGCACATAGTTGCGCGTGAAAGCCGGGCACGGAACGGTTTGAACTCGGGCGAGGTTTGAACCCTGGTTGAACCGCGCCTGGTAAGCTGGCTCCCAAAGGAAACTGGAGCCAGGCATGCCCTACCGGCCGAAAACCACGAACTCCCCTCCCCCCACCGTGGCGACGGTGCTGATGCCCCGCGAGCGGTCCCGTGTCGATGCGGCCGGCGACGGCTGTTTTCGTGTGGTTCACCGCGACTCGGTTCCCGAAGCCATATCCGTCGTGCGCGAGCGGGGGGTGGATGCCTTCCTGGTATCGGTCCACCGGTGCCGGGATCGGGATCTCCGTGCCGTCGGGCACCTGGTTCGGGATTTTCCAGGTATTCCGACCGTAGCCTTGGTGTCGCAACACGAGGCCTTGGTCAGCGAAACCCTGTTGCACCTCGGTGCCAGCGGGGTGCAACAGGTGGTCGACGTCACTTCCCCATCGGGGTGGCAGCGCTTGCGCCAAATCGTCGGTCCTCCCGCCACTAGGGCCGTCAGCAGCATCCAAGGTCCCATTCTGGACGCCCTGGGTAATACGCCAGCGGACAACCGGTTGTTCTTCGAAGCGGTGATTCGGCTGGCGCCCGAAGTCGTTTCCGTCCGTCAACTGGCCCGGCAACTGGACTTGCGGCCCAGTACCCTCATGTCCCGCTTCGGTAGGGCCGGACTCCCCTCGCCCAAAAGCTACCTCGCCGGGATCAGGCTACTCCATGCCGCCCTGCTGTTTGAATCCAGCGGACTCTCCGTGGCCGACGTCGCCTACCGCCTCGAGTATTCCTCGCCCCAGAGCCTGGGCCGCCACTTGCGAGCCATGCTGGGGATTACCGCCACCGAGTTCCGCCGCCGCTTCCCGTTTGCCACCGCGCTCAACCGGTTCCTGAGCCGGATGATTAGTCCCTACGAGAGAATCTGGCCTACGTTCCGTCCCCTGGGAGGGCCGCGCCGGTAATGGCCCTCCTGTTACAGGAAGACGAAGGGGGCGGGCGGGGGCACACGGCGGGGGCAGCAAGGGCAGTCTGAAAGGTCTGGGGACGGAACCACTGCGTACTGCGACCTGCGCACTCAGTCTATGGCAGGAGCGTTGGGGTTGCTGATTGGGGGTTCACTGGTGGTGCGGCAAGAAGCTACAGTCCGAGGTCGTGAGTAGTAGTAAGAACAACTACTATAATCCCGGCCGATTCCAGCAACTCCCGGCCACCCTGCAGCCGGTCCACAACGCTCAGGACCCCCAGCACCTTCCCTCCCTCCGCCGTTACCGCGTCGATCGCCTGCAGAGCTGATTGGCCCGAGGTGATCACGTCCTCGACCACCACCACAGGCATCCCGGGAGAGAAATTGCCTTCGATGCGGCGCTTGGCCCCGTGGTCCTTGGCCGCCTTGCGCACGCTGAAGGCGTCGATCGCCGGAGGGGCGTCGGTGCTGGCAGAGGCAATGGCATAGGCCACGGGATCGGCACCCATGGTGAGGCCGCCGACCGCTTCCGGTCGCCAGCCGGCTTGGCGGATGGCCGCCAACCCCAAGCGGCCTATGACCTTCTGGCCTTGAGCCGACATGGTGGTGGGGCGGGCGTCGATGTAGTAGCTGGATCGCCGGCCGGAGGCCAGGACGAAATCACCGGTTTGGAGCGAGCGGTCCCTGAGGAGCTGGATCAGGGTTGCCTGGTCGCTCACCCCTTGCTACCGAACAGCTTGGAGAGGAAGCCGGTCTTGGGGGGCTCTTCGGTCTCGGCCGCATGGCAGAAGCCGTCGGTGAAATCTCCGACGGTCTTGCTGCGTTCCTTGAGGTCGCGCTTGAGGCCCGCCATGACACCGGCTTCGAGGGCGGGGGAGAACTTGAGGCCCTTGATGGCGGAGTTCAGTGGTGTCGGGTCCTGTGACAGCAATAGCTGGAATAGTTCCCGCGGTGTTCGGCCGGGGAACGGTAGCTCGCCGGTCAGTAGGTAGTAGGTGATGGTGGCCAGGCTGTACACATCGGCCTGCTCCCCCACCAATTCCCCGCTGAGTGTCTCTGGAGCGACGTACTGAAGCGTCCCCACAAAGAAGCCCGCTCGGGTCAGCCGGTCCTCGGGCTGGCTGGAGGCGTCCCGGGCGATGCCGAAGTCGAGCAGCATGGCCTTCTGGGTGGCCGGGTCGTACATGACGTTGGCCGGCTTTAGGTCACGATGGATGATCTCGGCCTTGTGGGCCGCGGTGAGGCCTTCGCCGAGTTGCCGGATGATGCGGGCCACCAATTGAGGTGCCAGGGGGCCCGAACGGGAGGCGAATGTGGCCAGCGGCTCGCCGGGGGCCCACTCGAGGGCCAGGTAGTACAGGTGGTCGTCGGTCTCCCCGAAATCGTACGTCTGCACCACGT
>SMVY01000163.1 GCA_004357415.1 Gemmatimonadota bacterium | reverse complement strand
GCCCACGTTCATGGCCACGCCCTGGATGCCCGCCGGAATTCCGAAACGGAACAACTCGCGGATGATGGACCAATCTGGGGTGAGGCTCATACCCCGCCCGAAATGGACGACCCACTTGGTCGAGAAGAACAGCCGGTTGAGCGAGATCAGGCCGAGGATCCCACCGGCGATCACGGTGCCGACCGCAGCGCCCGTCGTGCCCATTGCGGGGATGGGTCCCAGGCCCCGGATGAACACGATGTTGAGGATCATGTTCAGCACCGTGAGGGCCAAGCCGTACTTTAGGGGCGTCTTGGCGTCGCCGGCCGCACGCAGCGCCCCGCCGAGCATGTAGAACAGCATCAGGCCGATCATGAACAGGAACATGACCCGCAGGTATGGCAGCGCCTCCGCCTGGACCTCAGGGCTGGCGTTGACCAGGTCGAGCAACGTGGGCGACAGGAAATAGCCCAGCGGGGCGAAGATCCCCACCGACATGGCTATGGTTGTGAGGAACGCCTGATAGACGGTCCGGTTCACCTTGTCGGGCTCGTTGGCGCCGGCGAACCGCGACACCAGCACCGCCATCCCCACGAACAGTGAATTGACGAACAGGATGACCACCAGGAAGATCTGCCAGGCCACGCCGATGGCGGCATTGCCGTGGTAGCCCACGTAGTGACCGACCATGACGTGGTCGACTACTCCCTGCAACCCGCCAATGACCTGGTGCAGCATCGTGGGCCATGCCAGCCGCCACACCGCACGGGGGATGGGCCCTTCCACGATGGACCGGTCGAACTTCGATGTGTTGCCAGAGGATGCGGTCATGACGTCCCGGAGCCAGAAGCGACGCTAAGTGTAGTCGACAGGGGCCCCATGGGCCAGCGGTGCCAGCGAGGGCAGCGGGGGCAGGGAACTGACTGCTGACAGCTGACAGTCGATAGTTGATCGTTGCTTGCTGCTAGCCGATTTTCTCAGTGGAGTTCCAGCTCCATTTGGATGTTGCAGCGGTGATACGGTGATGGGGGGCCGGTTACCCGTTTGAATCCCAGCTTGCGGTAGAGGGCAATGGCCGGCGTGAGCATGGTGTTGCTCTCCAGGTACACCGTGGTGGCACCGAGGTCCCGCGCCCGCTCGATGATGGCCCGTCCCAGGAGCCAGCCGATGCCTTTGCCGCGAGCGGCTTCGGATACGGCCATCTTGGCCAGCTCGTAGCGTTCATCGTCCATCTTGATCAGGGCACAGGTGCCGACCACGGTTCCGTGGTGGCACGCCATCACGATGGCGCCGCCAGGATCCAGGATGGTGTGTTGGGGATCGTCCAATGATTCGCGGTCGCTGTCCTCCACCTCGAAGTAGCGCTCGATCCACTCCAGGTTTAGATCCCGAAACGCTTCACTGTGCTCCGCGCTGTAGTCCACGATGTCGGTCTCGGCCTGCTGCCGGCGCTGGTACTTCTGCTTGACGCGACTCAGCAGGTCGCGCTCCTCCAACGATGCCTCCAAGTCGCCCAGTGCCCGCCACAGGTCGCTGTGGCTCTCGGCCAGGAGTTCCTGGACCGCTTCGGTGACGTCGGCGTACTGGTCGCGAATTTTCGGAATCAACGCCTGCCCCTCGGCAGACAAGACGATGACGTTCACTCGGCCGTCCTCGGCGCTACGCTCGGACGTGACCAGCCCGGCCCGGTCCATTCCCTTGACGAGCTGGCTGACCGAGGCATGCGAATGGCCGATCTGCCGGGCGATCTCGCTGGTGGAGATGCCCCCGTCCTCATGCGACAACACGTAGAACACCGGAAACCATTTGGGCTCGAGCCCCACGTCGTACAGCTGGTAGATGTGGCGGGCGTCATCCGTGAAGATGTCGCTCAGGCGCCGGAAGCGGCTGCCGATGGCCATGGTTCCCACGCGGTCGAAGAATTCCATTGGAATTACCGTAAGTAGTTACGTAAGTATTAACTGAATTTCTGCACCGAGGCAAACCCCACGATCGGCGGTCCACGTGCGTACTACACCGCCGGCTCGGAAGCCGTGTCTCGCTGGGCTCGAGCCGAGTCACGGCTGGGTCACGCCTGACCGGTACCGTTGCTCCATGACTACTGCAAACCGCCTCCCGCTCTTCGTCCTTGGCCTCCTGATCCTGCTGCCGACTGGAGCCCAGGCCCAGAGGATCAGCACCGTGGTCGACCACGCGGATCCAGTTCCACAAACCCCGTGGGTAGGGACCCACCACAATTACTTGCTGGAATCATCTGCTGGGGACACGCCAGCCAACAGGCTACCAGGAATTGCGAGCGGTCCGAGAAGCGGGGCTACCCTGGCGTTCGGCGGGTTGGTCGGCGGGGCTCTCGGGTTCTTCGCCGGCGGCTTTTCCGGCGTTGCGGTCTGTGGTTGCAGTAGCGGTGGGGGAGAATACGACGCACTGGAGGCCTTCTTCTTGGGCGCCGCCGTGGGCACGGCGGTCACTATCCCGTTGGGCGTCCACCTGTCCAATCACTTAGAGGGGAGCTACCTAACCGCCCTGGCGGTATCCATCGGCATTTCGGCCGTGGCATTGGCCGCCGCCTTTGCACTTGATGATGAGACCGCCTCCCCGGCCCTCGTTCTGATGATTCCGGTCAGCCAGATCATCAGCAGCGTGTTGATCGAACGGCGCACGACCCCGCGAACGCTGGTGGTGTCCGACTGACACATTTCGATTCACCGGACACGTTCCGTTAGAGCGACCAGAGCGACGATTCCCACGTTGGCTTCATGCCCGGGTAGCTATCAATAGCAGCATGGCGGCAACGGCTACCCGACCGATTGTCTCGCCTGCCACACCACGGCCAGCTGGAAGGGCGCCACGCCGCTCGACCACGACGGCCAGTTCTTCCCCATCTTTTCCGGCAAGCACGCCGGGAAATTGACCGACTGTGCCACGTGCCACACCGATCCGACCGCGTTCAGCGAGTTCACCTGTTTCGATTGCCACCAGCACGATCAGAGCTCGATGGACAACGAGCACCAAGGCCGCTCGGGTTACGCCTACGACAGCCAGGCCTGTATCCGGTGCCATCCCGACGGCAAAGAGTAGCGCGGGCCCTGTTGCCCTCGCGGCCTGTCGCCGGCATGTTGCTGGGCGGGGCGCGCCTGCGCCTAGCCGGGTAACGGACCCTTTCCTCAGCCAATCGTGCCGGGCCGGTGGCGCGAGTAGCGATCATCCATGTCCCAGATCGAAATCGTCGCCGTGGTATTCGGGTTGTTCGCCGTCTGGTTCACCGTGCGCCAGAACATATGGTGCTGGCCCATGGGACTGGTGCAGGTATCGCTGTACGTGATCGTGTTCTACCAGGTGAAGTTGTATTCCGACCTGATCCTGCACGTCATCTACATCGGCGTGCAACTGTTCGGCTGGTATCACTGGCTGCATGGCGGCCGAGACCACGGCAAGCTCGCGGTGTCTTACCTCACGCCACTCCACCTGGGCGGTTGGCTGCTGCTGGTCGCCGCGGGTACGGCGCTGTGGGGCAAGCTCATGGGGTCGCTGACCGACGCGGCGGTACCCTACGGTGACGCCTTTACCACGGCGGCCAGCCTGGTGGCGATGTGGCTCCAGGTCGAGAAGAAGGTCGAGTCGTGGGCCTTCTGGATCGCGGTCGACGTGGTGGCGGTGGGGATCTATTCCTATAAGGGTCTCTATCCCACCACGGGTCTATACCTGGTCTTCCTCATCCTGTCGATTGTGGGATGGCGGCAGTGGCGGGCCTCGTACCGGGCGTTAGGCGTCCAGTCGGCGCCTGCTCGGAGCTGACGTCGCGACCGCTTCGTGCCCGTCAGCTGGACGCTTCACGTTCTAGTTTCCAGAGCCTCCATATCCCAATGGTCATCACCGGCAGCACGAACACCAACAGGAAGCCATAGGTGATGACCCCGTATCCCCGTGCCACCAACTCCGTCAGACCCACGATATCGGCAATGACGATGGCGCTCAGCAGGATGGCCACGGCGATGGCCGCTCGGAGCCACGGTGAGAGACTGCGGCCCCGTTCCCGAAGCGCGTGGTCGATCCGTTCGTTCACCCCGTGGATCATGGCCGTTCCCGTTTCCACGAAGGTCCCGAACAGCACCATGGGAAACAGGTAGCCGAACAGGCCCGCTCCCGCCCCGGTGATGGCGTTGAGCAGGACCGTCACCGGTAGCACCTCGTCGGCCGCTCCGGTGAGGGTTTGGTATTGGCCGATCATCGCCACGAAGAACAGCATCGCCGGAATCATGGCGATGGGCCCGCCCAACAGGCCGGCGGTGATCGCTTCCCGCCGGGTGTGGAGGTGGCGGATGCAGAACAGGAGAATCGGCACCATGGCCACGTTGTAACCGGCGTAGGCCAGTCCGCTGCCGAACCATCCCGGCCTGGTGTCGATGGTGGTCAGGTTGGCGGCGATGGCGCCGGAATGTTGCAACATGTTCCAGCCGAAGAACACCAGGTACGCGGTGTAGAGGACCAGCGACCACACGGCGAAGAACCGCTCCACCGCGGGAGTGCCGTAGAATACCAGCACGGCGATCAAGACCATGATGCCGACGATGCCGACGATGGTGGGTACCCGGAAGGTGTCCCGCATAATCTCCCCGGCCGACGCGCCAATCACCGAGATGACCAGGAGCATGAGGAGGAGGTAGAGGACCTCGTACAACGGCCACGCCGGCCCCAGCAATTTCTTCATGAAGCTGCGATAGTCGAACAGCTGGAACCGGCGAGCTAATTCGAACGAGGCGGCCAGCACCACACTGAACACCAGCGTCGTGACCGCCATCCCGGCCAGCCCACCCCGGGGTCCGAACGGGAGAAAGAACTGCGCCAGCTCCCGGCCCGACCCGTAGGCGCCGGCGATGATGGCCGACTGGAACACCAATCCCGGGAGGAGATAGCGCTGGAACCACGTGTCTTTCATGTTGGGCACTGACCTCGGCCAAGGTCGGTCAAAGGTTCCCGCCGTGGAACTTCGGCGCAAGGGGCGGGGCGCCCTGAAGTGGAAATTTCAAAACTGGGAATTGACAATTGCTAGTTGCCAATTCCCAGCTCGCAGTTTGCAGGTGCTAGTTTCTGGTGCTCAGTGCCGCTAGCTGGTAGAGGTGAAGCCTTGGCAAACCGACCTACACCTACTGCGCTGCCACCTCACTGCGCCCGGCGTCCTGCGCCCTGCGCCCTCAAACATGTGCAACCTTGGCCGCTTGGCGACTCTCCCGTCGGATACGTCTCTGACCGGGAGGTTGTCATGTCAGGTAACATATTGCCCCTATTCATCATAGCTCTGATAGGCAGTGGTTGCCGTTGGGTAATGCCCGCGGCCGACGGGGTCGAGCAGAACAAGGCCCAGAATACCGCCTCCACGATCCTTGCCCTGGAGGCTGCCGAGTCGACCCCGAGGGCGGCCTTGGCCGAGGCGACCCTGGGGCAGCGGCTGGTAATCTCCATCAACCGCAAGTTGGTCCGGCGTGGCAACCTGGAGTTGGAGGTGGAGGATGTCGAGCGCCTAGTCGGCACCATCGACTCGTTGGCGTTGTCGTGGGGTGGCTTCGTTGCCGACGCTCAGGTTCACCAGAACGCCGACGGTCATCATCGCGCCTCGGTCACCCTCCGGGTTCCGGAGGCCGAGTTCTCTGCGGCGCTGTCTGCGCTCAAGGGATTGGGGACCGTGCGCGGTCACGCGGTGACGTCGGAGGACGTGACCAAAGCCTACTTCGATCTGGAAACGCGGCTGGCGGTGATGCGCGAGATGGAAGCCCGCCTGCGCGAGTTGCTGGCGAGCAACACGGGCAAGTTGTCCGAGGTGTTGCAGGTGGAGCGCGAACTGAGCCGGGTGATCGGCCAGATCGAGTCGATGGAAGGTGAGAAGCGCTACTACGATCGCCAGGTCTCCCTGTCGACGATCACCCTCACCCTGTACGAACCGCAGGCCCTGGTCCGGGCCAGTGCTCTCGATCCGTTGCGGCGTGCGTTCATGAACGCCGTGGGGATGTTCGTCACATCCCTGGCCACGTTGATTCAGTTGATCGTGGTGGCGCTTCCGTGGCTGCTGGTGGTGTTCCTGGGGTGGGCCGGCATGAAGCGGCTGCGGACCGCAAGAGCGGGGTAGTGTGGCGATCTCACGACCGCGGGAGCATGGCGCTACTGGGGGACGCAGCGCGTCGAGGTGACGCTGCTCGCGGCGCGCTACCCAGCCGTGGATGTACTCCTTGCGCGCATCGGTCGAGTGAGACAGGAATCATTCGGCGTGACGTACCTGTTCCGCAACGGGAATTAGGAGCTGGGCCACCAGCCGGTCGATGGCCGCTGTGACGTCGAGCGGGTCGACCTCCAACTCGATGTGCTGCAGTTCCTCACCACTCTCGGTGTCCATCAGTGCCGCCGTGATCCGCCGGTGCACGCCATCACTGACCACGGTGGCCGAGAGGTAGCGACCTGCTCCAACCGCTTGGGCTATGGTGCGGGCCTCATCGG
>SMVY01000013.1 GCA_004357415.1 Gemmatimonadota bacterium | reverse complement strand
GCCTGTCCTGCTGATGTCGTACTTCAACCCGCTCTTGGCCTATGGTTGGGATCGGCTGACGGACCGAGCCGGCGAGGTCAATGTGGCCGGCTTCATCGTGCCCGATCTTCCGTGGGAGGAATGCCAGCCGGTTCGTAGCCGGATCGAGGGCGCCGGCATGGCACTGGTGCAGCTGGTGAGTCCACTCACGCCCGAACCACGACTGCAGACGTTGTGTTCCGCCAGCCGTGGGTTCGTCTATGCGGTGACCACTACCGGGACGACGGGTGGGCAAGGGAACACCGCTGGAATCGACGACTACCTTGGGCGCGTCAACCGGCACAGCACAGTGCCGGTATGCGCTGGGTTCGGTATCCGCAACGCGCTACAGGTTCGCGAGTTGGCTCCGCACGTGGATGGCGTGGTGGTCGGATCGGCGTTGCTCGAGGTGATCGAACGTGAGAAGGACCCGGTCAGATTCTTGGAAGAACTAAGGGCAGAGGGCTAACGGCTGCCGACTAAAAGGTTGTCAGCTTCGGCCGCACGTATGTACTCAGGATCCAGACTCCTGCCCCAACTCTTCATATGCTCATGACACCTGGGTCTGCTGTCTTGTGGCGACGACAATCCCAGGGTAAAATGGAGCACCTCCAAGTTTCCTCGCAAACATTTCTTGAATGATGGTTTGTTTCGGAAGGCTATTGCCATGACCAGCAAACTCCCTGCGCAGATCATGCTACCCATTCTTGTCCTGCTGGCTTCGGGTTGCACCGAAGCTCGCCCACCGGGCGGACAACCGAACATTCTGCTCATCGTCGCCGATGACATGGGTTACTCGGATATCGGCGCATTCGGAGGGGAGATTGCCACACCGGCACTGGATCAACTGGCGCAGGAAGGACTACGCCTGTCCAACTTTCACGTCCTACCCAGCTGCTCACCCACTCGCTCGGTCCTGCTGACTGGCACGGACAATCACGTTGCCGGCATTGGGACAATGGGCGAACTCCTCACCCCGGAGATGGAGGGGCATCCCGGCTACGAGGGGTATCTCAATTTCCAGGTCGCGGCCCTCCCTGAGGTGCTACAAGAGAGCGGGTACCACACCTACATGGCAGGCAAGTGGCACCTCGGCACTGAACAAGATACCGGCCCTCATGCCAGGGGATTCGAGGAAACGTTCATCCTCGCGATCGGCGGCGGCAGCCACTGGAACGATCGCAAGCCGCTGTCCCCACCGCAGCCGATGATCTATCGACGAAATGGTGAATTGGTCGAAGAGTTACCGGACGATTTCTACTCAAGCAAGACTTATACCGATAGCCTGATCGAGTTTATCGAGCACAATCGAGGGGACGCCAAACCGTTTTTCGCCTATCTGTCCTATACCGCGCCTCACGACCCCCTCCACGCTCCTCGGGAGTACATCGACAAGTATAGAGGCAAGTACGACCAGGGTTGGGACCATTTGCGTGAGGAACGACTTCGTGCATTGAAACAACTCGGCATCGTGCCCGAAGGTGCAGAGCCGTTTCCACGGCTTGGCTCAGTCACAGCCTGGCAGGAGTTGTTGCCGGAAGAGCGGCAGGTAGCCGCTCGGGACATGGAAGTCTACGCGGCGATGGTCGACTACATGGACGAGCAGATCCAGCGGGTCTTCGACTATCTACGGGAGGTAGGTGAATACGACAACACTCTTATCATCTTTTTTTCCGATAACGGGGCCAACGGACATCCGCGCACAGTCTACCCCGGTCAGACAGATGCGTTCTTGAATTCGTTCGACAACAGTCTGGCAAACCGGGGCTTGAGGAACTCATACATCGAGACTGGCCCGGGTTGGGCCCAGGCCAGTATGTCACCCAGCCGTTTGTTCAAGGCGTTCGTTTCCGAGGGTGGGATCAGATCGCCGTTCGTGGTCAAGCTTCCTGGAGACATGCACAACTCGGGTACGTTAAACCATTCGTTTTTCCACGTCCGCGACATCATGCCGACAATCCTCGATATCATCGACATTGACCATCCGGAGGCAATCGCTGGCCGTCCAGTAATGGCGATGCAGGGTACGTCGTTATTGGATCTCTTCGAGGGGAAGATTGACTCCCCGAGCGCTCGAGTCAGCCGAGTCGGTTACGAGCTTTTTGGTATGAAGGCCTTCTTCGACGGCGACTGGAAGATTCTCTGGATGGCTCCACCGTTCGGCCCCGGTGAGTGGGAATTGTTCAACCTGACTCGAGACCCGGGTGAGCTCAACGATTTGGCCGAGGACCAGCCAGATCGGTTGGCCACCATGATCGCCTCTTGGGAACAATACAAGGAGGAGAATGGCGTACTGGACATCAGATCGGGCCTGTGAGCCGACGGGGCTTCCTCTCTCCACTACCCACGACCATACCGCCCGCCTGATCCCTGCAGCTCAGCCCCGCCCTACCTCGGTCAGCTTCCTTACACTAGTGATCTCCGCGCGAGGCACAGTGAGATCGGGGTGATCAACCTTGACCCCGTACAACATGGTGCGATCGAGGTATTCCTCCCACGACTGCGATCCCGCTTGATGCACACCGACGTCCTTGAGGTAGGCTTGTTCATCGTCTTCCCGGTCGAACCGTCCCACATACGTGGTGTCGCCGGAGGTCTCGACGACCACGGTGATGCCATGGAGTTCATGGTGGCCGGGATGGAACACGTGGCCGGACATTAGGCGGGGCTGCGGGGCTGCGGGGCTGCGGGGCAGATGATTGCATGGAGGTAACGGGACCGCCCCGCTGCCCCGCAGCCCCGCTGACCGCCACAAGCTTCAACTTCGAAGGGAAAAGCGGTCATACCGTGGTCTCGCAGTGTTTGTCGAACGCTGCAGTAAGGTCCGCGGAAATCTCTTCCGGGGTGCGTCCTTCGATCATGTGTCGGTGCAGCATCATGACGACCTCTCCATCGCGCAGCAGTGCCATCGACGGCGAGCTCGGCTGGAAGTCCTCACCGAAGTAGCTGCGAGCCCGCTGGGTGGCATCGGTGTCCATGCCGGCAAAGACTGAGTAGACCTTGTCGGGCGTGACACCATGGCTCAGCGCCTGCTTCAGCGCCGGCCGGGCCGTCCCGGCGGCACAGCCACACACCGAGTTGACCAGCACCAACGCGGTGCCGCTGTGGTTGGCCAAGACGGCGTCGACTTCGGCGACCGTGGTGAGTTCTTCGAGACCCATGGCCACGGTTTCGTCGCGCATGGGTTGGACCAGTGTGGGATCGTACATGGATGGATCTCCTGCTCGTTGAGTGCGTAGTGCGTAATATTCAACATTCAATATTCAGTGTTCCATATTCAATATTCATCTACTCCGTCGTCACCGGTTCGGCTGCATCCTCTAGGGCCGCGTTCATGGTATGCCAGCTGAGGCTGGCGCACTTGACCCGCACGGGGAATTGTGACACACCGGCAAACAGGATCAACTTGCCGAGTAGGTCCTTACTCTCCTCGGGCGACACCCGTCCCGTCACCAGCTTCTGGAAGCTCTTGAACAGTTCCTTGGCCTCGGACACGCGTTTGCCCTTGACCGCCTGGGTCATTAGCGACGCCGAGGCTTTGGAGATGGCGCAACCATTACCGATGAAACTCGCGTCGCTGATGACGTCGCCATCGAGCTCGACCCAGACCGTGATGTTGTCGCCACACAGCGGGTTGTGTCCCTCGGCGTGGTGCGGTGTGTCGGCGATCTCCCGAAAATTCCGCGGTGAGCGGTTGTGGTCGAGAATGACTTCTTGATACAGCTCCTTGAGGTTCCCCATCAGCCGAAGATCTCGTTGACGCGGCGCAGTCCCCCAACCAGGGTATCGACTTCCTCCGGCGTGTTGTACAGGGCGAACGACGCCCGTACGGTGGCCGGTACTCCGAAGTGGTCCATCACCGGCTGCGAACAATGGTGGCCCGCCCGGACGGCGATGCCGTCCTGATCGAGTACCGTACCGACGTCGTGCGGGTGGGCTGCGTCCATCACGAAACTTACCACACCGACACGTTCTTGCGGTGTCCCGATAAGGCGTACTCCCGGCACGGCGCCGATCTGTTGGACCGCGTAGCCTACCAGTTCGTCCTCGTAGGCCATCAAGGCCTCGAAGCTCACATCGTTCAGGTAATCGATGGCCAGCCCCAGCCCTATGACCTCGGCGATGGCCGGGGTGCCCGCCTCGAAGCGCGTAGGAATCGGGGCGTAGGTGGTACCCTCGAACGACACCGACGCGATCATCCCCCCACCGCCCTGGTACGGTGGCATGGCTTCCAGCAACTCTGCCCGGCCGTACAGCACGCCAATCCCGGTGGGCCCAAACATCTTGTGCCCGGAAAAGGCGTAGAAGTCGCAGCCCAGCGCCGTCACGTCCACGGGGATGTGAGGCACCGCCTGAGCGCCGTCCACCACCACCGGCACCCCGTGGGCATGTGCCTGGACCACGATCTCGGCGATCGGGTTTACCGTGCCGAGCGCGTTGGACACGTGGGTCACGGCGAGCAGCTTGGTCCGGTCGGTGAATGCGGCTCGGAGGGCGTCCAGATCGAGTTCCCCATCATCGGTGATCGGTGCCGCTTTGACCACCGCCCCGACCTGTCCGGCCAACAACTGCCACGGGACCAGGTTGGAGTGGTGTTCCATCTCGCTCACCAGGATCTCGTCGCCGCGACCTACGGCGCCGCGGCCGAAGCTCTGGGCCACCAGGTTGATGGCCTCGGTGGTACCTCGCACGAAGATGATTTCGCGATCGTCTTGCGCGTTGATGAACGCCCGGACCTTGGCGCGCACCGCGTCGTATGCCGCGGTGGCCTCCACGCTCAGCGCGTGGACCCCGCGGTGTATATTGGCATTTTGCTGGCGGAAAAAGCGATCGATCGCATCGATGACCACCTCGGGCTTCTGGGCGGTGGCCGCGTTGTCCAAATATACCAACGGCCGTCCGTGGACCGTCTGTTCCAAGATTGGAAAGTCGGCGCGGATCGCGTCAACGTCGTAAGGCACGGCGTTGACGTCCGGCAACGGCAACCCTGACGGGGCGCTCACCGCCGTCAGCCCTCGCGGCTCCCGAGGAAGCGCTCCATCACCAGGCGCTCGAGATACTGGGCCACCGGCCGCGACGGAATCTGTTCCAGCACGTCGGCGGCGAAGGCGTATGTCAGGAGCGTCTTGGCCTCGGCCGGCGACAGTCCACGGCTGCGGCAGTAGAACACCGCCTGATCGTCCAGCTGGCCCACAGTGGCCCCGTGGGTACAGCGCACGTCGTCGGCGTAGATCTCCAGCTGCGGCTTGGTGTCGATTTTGGCCCTGGGCGACATCAGCAGATTCTGGTTGGTTTGCTTGCCGTCCGTCTTCTGGGCGATGGGGTGGACGTAGACCTTGCCGTTGAACACGCCGTGGGCCTGGTCGTCGAGAATACCCTTGTAGACCTCGTGGCTGGTACAGCTGGGTTGCGCGTGTATGATACTGGTTTGGTGGTCCACGTGCTGTTCGCCGTGTACTACATAGAGCCCGTTCAGGGTGACGTAACCCCCTTCACCGTCCAGCACCGTATAAATGTTGGTCCGGCTCAGGGCGCCGCCGAGGGCGAACGACAGCGAGTGGAAATGGCTGTCGCGCTCCTGCCGGGCTTCGAGCGTGCCGACGTGGTATGCCTGCTCGCTCTCCTGCTGAATCTTGTAATGATCCAGTCGGGATCCTGCCTCCAGCGATACCTCGGTCACGGCGTTGGTGAAATACACGCCGTCGTGCAAGGCCGCGTAGCTTTCGATCAGCGAGGCCCGGGCGTGGTGCTCCAGCACCACCAATGTCCGGGGATAAGTGGCACCTTCTCCGACTCTGGCATCGGTGAGATACAGCACGTGAATGGGATGCTCCACGACGGTGTTCGGCTCCACGTGCAGCACCACGCCGTCGGTGATGAAGGCCGTATTGAGCGCGGTAAAGCTGTTGCCTTCAACAGACGCCGTGTGGCTAAGATGACGTGCCACGAACTCGGGCTCCTCGGCCATGGCGTCGGCCAGCGTACCCAGCGTCACTCCACCCGGCAACCCACTTACGGTCGACAACGCCTCGACGAAACGGCCGTTCACGAACACGACCCGAGGCCACTCGGGCGGCCCGATCAGGTACGGCTCCAGGTCGGCTTCCGTCGGCACAGTGTCCCCGGCGGCCATCCGGCTGAATGCGCTCCGCGCGATCGGCGCCACACTGGTGAACTTCCAGTCCTCGTTCTTCCGGTCGGGAAAGCCAAGGGCCTCGAACCGGTCGATGGCGCCGCGCTTGATCGGCATCAACCACTCCGGCCGACCCCCGCCGTTGGCCGCCGAGGCTTCGAAATCCTTGAGATATGAGGTGAGTGTCACGACACTGCTCCAGCTTCCTGTACCCACTCGTACCCCTTGGCTTCCAACTCGAGGGCGAGCTCCTTGCCACCCGACTTGACGATCCGGCCGTCGACCAGCACGTGCACGTAGTCCGGCACGATGTAGTTGAGCAGCCGCTGGTAGTGGGTCACCACGATGAGGGCGTTGTCCGGCCGCCGCATGTTGTTGACGCCTTGGGCCACGATCTTCAGGGCATCGATGTCGAGGCCGGAATCGGTCTCGTCGAGCACGGCGAGCTTGGGCTCGAGGACGGCCATTTGGAGGATCTCGTTGCGCTTCTTCTCGCCACCGGACATGCCGGCGTTGACCTGCCGCTCCAGAATCTCGGCCGTCCAGTCGACGGTCTTGAGCTTCTCGTCGAGCAGATCCATGAAATCGATGGGGTCGACCTCTTCGAGGCCGCGTGACTTCCGCTGAGCGTTGTACGCGACCCGCAGAAAGTAGGCGTTGGTCACGCCGGGGATTTCTACCGGGTACTGGAACGCCATGAACAGACCGGCCAAGGCCCGCTCCTCCGGCTCCATCTCCAGGAGATCTTTGCCCTCGTAGCGGACGGTTCCCTCGGTGACTTGGTAATCTTCCCGCCCGGCCAGCACCTGAGCCAAGGTGCTCTTGCCCGACCCGTTGGGGCCCATGATGGCGTGCACCTCACCGGCGTTGACCGTCAGGTTGATACCCTTGAGAATTTCGACGCCGTCGGCGCCAGCATGCAAATTGGTGATCTCTAACAACGTGTGCCTCCGCACTCAACTGCCGGCTGTCAGCCCTGCAGCAATCAATGTTTGTCCCTGCGCACTGCGACCTGCGACCCGCGTCCTAGCTATCCGACGCTTCCCTCCAGGGTGATACCCAACAGGTTCTGCGCCTCGACGGCGAACTCCATCGGGAGATACTGGAACACTTCCTTGGCAAAGCCGTTCACGATGAGCGAAATGGCGTCTTCCGTGGTCAGCCCGCGTTGTTTGCAGTAAAATATCTGGTCCTCGCCGATCTTCCTGGTCGAGGCTTCGTGCTCCATTGACGTGGTGTTGTTCTGGATGTCGATGTACGGGAACGTGTGGGCTCCGCACTCGTTGCCGATGAGCATCGAATCGCACTGGGTGTAGTTGCGAGCGCCATCCGCACTCGGGAGTACCTTGACCATCCCGCGGTAGCTGTTGTTGCCGTGCCCCGCCGAGATGCCCTTCGAGATGATGGTACTGCGGGTGTTTTTGCCGATGTGGATCATCTTGGTGCCGGTGTCGGCCTGTTGGTATCGGTTGACCACGGCCACCGAATAAAATTCACCGATGGAATTGTCGCCCTGCAGAATCACGCTGGGGTACTTCCAAGTGATGGCCGACCCCGTCTCCACCTGGGTCCAGGTGATCCGCGAGTTGACGCCGGCACACTTGCCGCGCTTGGTCACGAAGTTGTACACGCCCCCGACGCCGTTCTCATCACCCGAGTACCAGTTCTGTACCGTGGAGTACTTGATGGTGGCATCGTCGAGCGCAATCAACTCGACCACGGCCGCGTGCAGCTGATTCTCATCGCGCATCGGAGCGGTACACCCCTCGAGGTAGCTGACCGAGGCTCCTTCTTCCGCAATGATCAAGGTCCGCTCGAATTGCCCCGTGTTGGCGGCGTTGATCCGGAAGTAGGTCGACAGCTCCATCGGACACCGCACGCCCTTGGGGATGAACACGAACGACCCGTCGCTGAAGACCGCCGCGTTCAATGCCGCGAAGAAGTTGTCGCTGCGCGGAACCACCGAGCCCAAGTACTTCCGGACAATCTCGGGGTGTTCCTTAACGGCTTCCGAGAAGGAACAGAAAGTGACGCCTTGCTTGGCCAGGGTTTCCTTATACGTCGTGGCGACCGATACGCTGTCGAAAATGGCGTCGACGGCGACACCGGTGAGCCGCTTCTGTTCGGAAAGGGGGATACCCAACTTCTCGTACGTCTCGAGCAGCTTGGGATCGACTTCGTCGAGGCTCCCCAGCGGTTTCTCGGTCTTGGGAGCCGCATAGTAAATCATGCCGTTGTAGTCGATTGGATCGTAGTGCACGTTGGCCCAATGCGGCTCTGTCATCTTGAGCCACCCGCGATAGGCCTTCAAGCGCCACTCCAGCAACCACTCCGGCTCATCCTTCTTGCTGGAAATGAGCCTGATTACGTCCTCATTCAGCCCGGGAGGAATGACATCCGACTCAATATCGGTGACGAAGCCCCACTTGTACTCTCGATCAACAAGTTCCTTGACGCTTGAACCAGTCATGCCTGCTCCTCGACCAGACGCTGCCCACCGGCAGGCGCCCGAAAGTCAATGTGATACTCACACGCGGTGCATCCTGCCAGCATATGGGCTCCCCGGGTTACATCCGCCACGAGCACTTCGCTCAGAAAGTTGCGCTCGGCCTCACAAATTTCGGGAAATCGCTGGGCCACGGCCCGCATGGCACAGTTGTGAGCCGTCAGCGTTCCTTTGTCACGCCCTCCCTCCCACACCGCCATATAGCCCTCGTCCCGCAACACATGCACTACCCGGGCCACCCGCTGCTCCGCCGGCGCCCCCGCCAACTCGTCCGCCAGCCGGCTGCCGAGCTGCTGGAAGTGCACGTTCAGGGCCTCCACCGCCTTATTCCGGCCCCCGCTGGTGACCAGGTGATCGAGAATCTCCGTCAGGGCCTCCTCGTACCGGGCGGGGAACAGGCCGTTCCCTCGCTCGGTGAGTCGGTAATTGAACAGCGGAGCCCCTACTCCGTGGGCTTCCCGCTCGTGGGCGATCACCGCTTCGGCCTCGAGTTCACGCAGGTGGTGCCTGATGGCGTTGAGCGACAGCCCCAGCCGGGCCGCCAAGCTCTTGGCCGACAACGCCCCATCACGCTTCAATTCCACCAGGATGGACCCTCGGGGCCCGTCGAATCCTTCGGGCAGCCCTGCGGCGCTGCGGAGTTCCTGGTTCGACTGGGTCATGGGCAGTAATCCTAAGCGGAATTGTCCTAATTGTCAAATATATATAGCATTTTTGGTGTGAATTCACAACTATATGTATTACAGCGTCTTAGGCATACAACAGAGGCGGCGGCAAGGCGGTTTATTGGAGAGTGTACAAATTTCCCTTGTGGCTGGGCCGCCCGGACGCGACATTGGGAAATTCACCCCACTCTTACGGAGAGGCGATGCCGGTTCACAGAATCCGCCTGTTGGGCGATCCCCTCCTCAGAACCAAGTGCCAGCCCATCACCAAGCCCAACTCTCCAGCCGTGCGGGTGGTACTCGACGGCATGAAGGAGACCTTGCACGACTGGCAGGCCCGCTTCGGATCGGGCCGGGCCATCGCCGCCCCCCAGATCGGCGCTCCGCTCCGGCTGGTGTACGTCAACACCGGCCAGCCCTGGACCCTGATCAACCCTGAGATCATCGACATCGGGATCGACGATTTCACCGTATGGGACGACTGCTTCTCGTTCCCCGACCTTCTGGTCAGGGTGTCACGGGCTCATGAGATCAGGGTCCGCTACCAGCACGAGACCGGGACCGAGCAGGAGGTACAACTGGAGGGAGACATGGCGGAGCTGTTGCAGCACGAGATCGACCACCTGGACGGCGTGTTGGCGGTCGACCGGCCGCACGGACTGGATCCCTTTTGCGTGCGCGAGGAATGGAACCGGCTCTACAGCAAGGAGGGTCGCTACGGGGCCCCAGAGCCACGGGCGGCGGGCTTTACGGCAGGAATCTTATAAGCGGGGCGGCGGGGCGGTTCTGGTTGTTCAGAACCATCTGCCAAACCTGAACAACAGGAGGTTTCTGCCGCCTTCGGTGACCCCATAGTCCACTCCGACGGGTCCCAACGGAGTGTCCGTGCCCAGTCCGATGCGGCCGCCCAGCAGCCAGCCGCCCTCCGCCAACAGGCCTCCGCCGAACGCCGTTCGCCCGAGCGCCGCCTCTGCGCTGACGAAGACGGGACCCATGATGGTGTGTCGCGCGATCAGGCCGACATCGAATTCCCGGTCGCCCAGACGCTCGCCTATGTGAAGACCGGGGAATCCCATCATCCCGCCCAGAGGGAACTGCAGCTGAACCGGGAGCCCTTCGCCCCATCCGAGCCGGGCGTACGGTCTGAGCGACCAGCGATCGATGTCGAATGTCGGCGCCAGGAGCACCGCAATCCGCTGGTAGACGCCCGTCGCCAGGATGTCCGCCTCTAGGCGCGACTCGGCGTTTCGCGTGGTGCGCATGACGCGTAGGTGACCGCCGGCAGCCCGGTCGTTGGTATCGGCTTCACTCCACAGCCGGGTTTCGAACCCGAAAGCGACACTCCACCGGCCGTAGAACCGGCGCTCTAGGCCCAGAAAGCCCACCAGCTCCTTCACCGGGATGGCAGGCTGTTCGTTGCCCTGGGCGTCGAACTGGCGCACGTCTTCAAGCGCGCCGCTGACCGACAGCGTGGGGGTGACGCCATAGGACCCCAACCGTTTGGTGTTTCGCAGCCCGGCGAACAACTCCTGGCGAAATCGCCCGAGAAAGAGAAAGGCACTTCCTTCGAGTCCCTGGGTGAACAGGGCGCGATTGACCGTGCCGAACCACAGCTTGCCCCCCCGGTCGTTGTTGTAGGCGATAGCCAGACCTCCTACCCAACGGGGCGCTGGGCGCAGCTGCATATCGAACGACACGGTGTCACCGGTGCCGCCCGGCCCCAGCCAGATGGAGCGATACCATTGCGTCTCGGACAGCACCGCCAGGCGGCGGCGCAGGGTGACCAGATCGAGCGGTGCCCCCGCCTTCAGTCGGAGTACCTCCGCCGCACGCGCGGCTTCGTCGGCAGACCCGCTGCGGGAACCAACCGCTCCGACGACAGTCGGGAGCCGCCCCACCGGGAGTAAACGGCGTGGCTCGAGACAGACCGCACCACCAATCACCGAATCAGCCACCCGGTACCCTTCATCGAGCACCTGGGCCACGGTGCCTGCATCGAGATCGAGCGTCCCCACATCCGCCAGGTCGGTCTTGATGTAGATATCGCCGGGAAGGGTGTCGATGTCCTGGGTGAACAGATAGTTGACGATCTGTTGGCCAACGGCGATCGCCGAGTACGGGTTCAGTGAATCGGATGTTCCGCTGGTGACGTCGGAGATGATCAACCTGGTGGCGCCGGCCTGGCGAGCGGCCGCGATGGGAACGTTCTGCGACAACCCTCCATCGATGAAGAACTCGCCGTCGATCTCGACCGGTTCGAACACCACCGGCACCGCCATGCTCGCCCGCGCCACCTGAGCCAAATCACCGCGGGCGAAGATCGCCGGTTTCCGAGTCGCCAAGTTGGTGGCGACCGCACGGTAGGGAATTGGCAGGGAGTCGAAATCACCGCGAGCCATGAGATCGCCGCGCATCATCGCAAGGGTCAGCAGAAAATTGATCGCGGCCTCGCTCACAGCCGCGTTCTGCAGCTGGACACCACCCGAGCCCCGCTCCCAGATGACCAGCGGCGACAAGCCCCTGAGACGCTGGGGGCCATGGAGATCGTACGCCTGAAACACCCGCTCCAAGTCGGTGATACGGACCAGGGAGTCGAGTTCGCGGCCGCTGTAGCCCGAAGCGTACAGCGCCCCGACGATGGCCCCCATGCTGGTGCCCACCACCAGGTCGGGTGCCACACCTAGGCTGTCCAGAACACGAATCAAGCCGATGTGCGCCAGACCTTTGACGCCTCCACCAGACAACACCAGCGCCGTTCGCGCCGGGGTGCACACCTGGGCGTCGAGTGGCGAGAGCCCAAGGGAAAGGAGAGCCACGAAGGCAAGCGTCGGTAACCGTGGGCAGCGCATCACGCCAATCTAGTGTTCTTCGAGAGCCGGTGGCGGCGAACTCTCGATCGAGCCGAAAAATCCCTTGCGTCAACGGTGTGGCTTTCTTATAACTTTGCCTGCGTGGCACTACTGACGAATACCAAGGAGTCTCTTCAGCATGACGTACATCATTGCAGAACCATGCATCGGGGTGAAGGACCGCTCATGTGTTGACGTGTGCCCCGTCGATTGCATTTACGAAGACGATGAACAACTGTGGATCCATCCCGACGAGTGCATCGACTGCGGCGCCTGCGAACCCGAATGCCCGGTCACGGCCATCTTCCCCGAAGAGGACACCCCCCCGGAATGGACCGAATACATCGCCAAGAATCGAGATATCTTCGACAGCGACAATCCCCCGGGCGCGCCCCAGGGGTGAGGACGTCGGTGGTACAGCGAGTGGCAAGTAGCACGGGGCCCTTCCGCGGATACGGGAGGGCCTCTCCTTAAGGCGGTAAGGCGGTAGGGCGGTAGGGGAAGTGAAGACGATTGGCGCAGGTCGGGTGTGTCCATGAAACGCCTACCGCCCTACCGCCTTACCGCCTTACCGCCCGAAAAGAGAGACGGCCCGCGGGGCCATGTAACGCTTGGCCGAGGCCCCGGGACCGGAGAGAGGAAGAGTACGGCAGACGAAAATCGGTTTGGTTTTCCGACTTCCGTATCTGACCCTACGGGGCTCCCCATCGGCCAGTTTCAGTGTCGCATGCCCCGCCTCGTTCCAAACTCGGGGAATCAGCCCCCGGGCGGTACCAACCACGGCAGGAGGACGACCATGCAGGTGACCACCGACTACATCCACCACGCGGCCCGGCTCGCCCGGCAAATCCACCTCGATGCGGCCATGGGCGGAACTCCAGCGCCGGATGCGGACTTCTACAAGACGCTCGCCAAAGCGCTTAACGACATCGCAGAATCTCTCGAGGCGATCGCCAAACGACGCGATTAGGCCGTTGTCAGCCCTTCCCTGACACTACGCTGACGCGACACTGTTAGTATAGTGTATCTAAAATCGCCCGGTTGCCCCACCGGGTGGGGTGGTGCAAGTTGCTTGTGTGACACCATCGAATCCCCCCGCCTCCGCCTCGTCCGTCGAACTCCCCTCCGGCGTCAGCTACCTGCGCACCGATGAGCAACTGCGCCGGTTCTTTCGCGAGATCGAGGGGGAAACCCTCCTGGCGCTCGATACCGAGGCCGCCAGCTTCCACCGGTATGAAGATCGGGTCTACCTGATCCAGCTCTCATCCCCAAGT
>SMVY01000162.1 GCA_004357415.1 Gemmatimonadota bacterium | reverse complement strand
GGGCTGCAAGATAGCGGGTGCACCCGAAGAACGGGAGCCGCCCTCCACTCCACGGAATGTTCATCATTCTCGTGGCATTCAATATTCCTGGCATTCGCCACCCCATTCCCGGCATCCTCTACGCTCGGCATCTCGCTTGCATCTACATTACTCCCATGAGGCAGTCCCCACTTTCCCTCCCCCTCGTGCTCGTCGCCCTCGGCGCCGGACTCCTGGCCTGCCAGCAACCGGAGAGCCGCGAGGGACCGCCGGACCGACTCCTCGGCGTGCGGCCGCCCGCCACCGCAGTGGACTTCCCACTGCCCCCCGAGTTGATCCCCGCCGGAGAAGCGCTCGAGCGCGGTCTGGCCTGGCGGGCCACCCTCGAGCTGGCCCCCATCTTGGCCGACCACGCCACCAGGAGTGACGAAGCCGTCCTGCTGGCGGCGCAGGCGGCCGACGCCTGGGGCGGGTCTTCCGAGGTCATGGACCTCCTCACCGGATACCAGTTCGACACCGATGCCCTACAGGCCGAAGCCAGGCTCCTCCTGATCAGAGCTGAGCTGGAAGACGGAGAGCCCGAACGCGCGTTGATCCTGGCGCAAACCACAGTGCGGAACGCAGACCCAGGGTCCCGGCAGCACGCCGTGGCGCTGGTTCAGCAAGGGCTGGCACATCAGGCCCTGGGCAATGACCGCTCCGCCGCCGATGCCTTCGAGCGGGCCGCTCCCGCGTGGGGGGCCACGGGAGACTGGCTGCTACTTCGCGCTGCCGCCCTGACCGCGGAGAGCGATGCCCGCCAAACGCTGCTCGACAAAATCAACCACCCACTCGCCCGCCAACGCGGCGGCCTCATCAATGCCCGGGCGCTGCTGCGCCAGGGCGACTCCGCCCAGGCCACATCGGCTTATCTCGACGCCGGATGGCCCGCCATGGCCTGGGCCATCTCGCTGAGGTTGGCGGCCGACTCGGCCGACAGCGCGGCAGCCAAGCGGGCACTGATCGAATTCGTTCAACACCAGCCCCAGCACGTCGAGTTCTCCTTCGCGGTGGAGCTCATTACCGCGTTCCGGCCGCTACCGGCCGAGGAGGAACTTATCATTGCCCGGCTGGCGTACGCCCGCCGGTTGTACGCCGCGGCGCAAGCCGCCTACAAACGGGCCTTGGCCGGCGGCCTGGGTAACGACCGGGACCGCTTTCACTACGGCAAGTCGCTCGCGTCATTGCGTTTCTTCCGGCCGGCGGCCCGCGCCTTCGCACGCGTGTCGGGGACGCCGAACCTCACAGCTCAGGCCCGGTTCGAGGAGGCCATGGTCCGGCTGCAAGGCCGTCTCGGCGGCACCAGGAAGCGACTTCGGGCGCTGGAGCGTGAGTTTCCCGATCAGCCTGCGGCGATGGAGGCCACACTTCTGCTGGCGGACCTGGCCTCTGACGCCCGCAACGAGCGCGAGGCGCGCCGTATTCTCCTCTCCGGCGTGACACGGGCGCCCCAGGTGCACCTTGCGGCCCTAGCCCGCTACCGGGCGGCGCTCATCGCCATCGGTTTCAACGAGATGACCGCGGCCGCGGCCGAACTGGACACCCTGGTGTTGCGCTACCCAGAGGCTCGAGTCCTTCCTGCCGCACTCTATTGGAGCGGCCGGGCGTGGTCCCGCCTGGGCGATGAGGACGCCGCCCAAGTCCGCTGGCGGGTCAGTCTCAGCCGCGACGCAACCGGTTACTACGCTGGTCTGTCGCGCAGCCGCCTGAATGTTGCCGCACCCATCGTTCCAGATGGCCCTGAAGTCCTTGCCCGGGCGAACATCGATTCCGCCATCGGACGCATGGAGGTGTTGGCCGAACTGGGGCTCCACGCCGAGGTCCGGCTGGAGGAAGCCGGACTGATCCGGCAGGCGGGGGATACGGTCGACCGGCTACTGCAAACCGCGGTGGCCTTCCGCCGGCACGGTGAGCCGGCCCAGGCCCTCCGCCTGGCCACCCGAGCCTTGGCACTCGGCGCGGAGCGCAACCATACGTTGCTGACCCTGCTCTACCCTGTCCTGCGTCCCGAAGCGCTGCGGAGCCTGGCACACGAGCGCGACCTCGACCCGGCGCTGGTCGCGGGCCTCATCCGCCAGGAATCGAACTTCGACCCCAGTGCCACATCGCGGGCCGGAGCCCGGGGCCTGATGCAGATCCTCCCGGGTACCGGCTCCCAGATCGCCCGGCGGGAGCGCTATCCGTTGTGGGATCCTGTACTGCTCTACCAACCCGACGTCAGCCTGGAGATGGGTACCATCCACCTGGCAAATCTCATCAATAGCTACGGACACCCCAACTTCGTCCTGGCCGCCTACAACGCCGGCGGCAGCCGAGTGCGCCGCTGGCGACGCCGCGCGGGGGTAGAGGACCCGGAGTTGTTCGTGGAGCGGATCCCGTATAGGGAGACGCGGGACTATGTGAAGATTGTGCAGACCAATCGGGATGTGTATGCGGTGTTATATGGCTGGTAGGGGCGACGCATGCGTCGCCCCTACGTTGGCCTCGAGCTACCAGCTACATCTCATCAATGGTCATCGCCTTGGGCGGGCCCAGAATCTCCCGCCAGATGATCGCCTGCTCGAGCGTGGGGTCGACGGCGACAGCAATCTTCGCCTCGGGTTCGTCCTGGCGGCGCGCCGCCTGGTGGAACGCATCGTGGTCCTCGGCCGTGCGGCCACGGCTGTATTCCTCGGCCACCATGCGCCGCCTGGCTATGGCCTTTTCGGCCTTGGCCATGAAGTCGTCCCCGTCATCGGGAGCAGCGGCGAACGGTTCCGCCGGCTGACGCGCCACGGTTTCCGGTTCGCCTTCGGTGGCCGTTTGGTGGTGCCGCTGGGCTAGGGCCTGATCGGCCAGTGCCGCAAACTCGGGGTTCAGCTGCCGCAATACCTGCTCGAACTTGCTGCCCTCGCGCTGCGACGCGTCGGGCAGCCGCGCCCGCGGCTCGGCGCCGACCGGTTCAACTTCGATGGACAGCGCAGACCTCTGCTGGGCCATCTGCTTGCGCCGACGCGCCTCCTTCTTCTTCTTGTCGAACATTACCCCGACTATCCATATCAGGACCAGGATAGCGATGCCGCCGAAGTTATCCATCGGCTAGTCGGCCCCGGCCTGCTTGTCGCTCTTGCCGGCGATGGTGTTGCGCATGGAGGTGTCCGCCTGAATGTTGCGGTACTTCTGGTAGTCCATGACGCCCAGATTGCCCGAGCGGAACGCCTCGGCCATGGCTTTGGGTATTTCCGCTTCGGCTTCGATGACCTTGGCCCGCTGCCGTTGCGCCTCCGCGATGTACTCCTGCTCCTTGGCCACCGCCAGGGCGCGTCGCTCCTCGGCCTTGGCCTGGGCGATGCGCTTGTCGGCCTCGGCCTGATCGGTCTGCAGCTCGGCGCCGATGTTCTTGCCCACGTCGACGTCGGCAACGTCGATCGACAGGATCTCGAACGCGGTGCCGGCGTCGAGGCCCTTGGCCAGCACGGTCTGGGAGATGGCGTCGGGGTTTTCCAGCACCCGCTTGTGCGATTCGGACGAGCCGATGGTACTAACGATGCCCTCCCCGACCCGGGCGAGAATGGTCTCCTCGCCGGCGCCACCCACCAGCCGATTGATGTTGGCCCGCACGGTGACGCGCGCCACCGCCAGCAACTGAATGCCGTCCTTGGCCATGGCTGCCACCTTGGGTGTGGTTATGACCTTGGGATTGACGCTCATCTGCACCGCTTCGAACACGTCGCGGCCGGCGAGGTCGATGGCCGTGGCCTGCTTGAGATCGAGCTCAATGCCTGCCTTGTCGGCTGAGATGAGGGCGTTCACCACGTTGCGTACGTCCCCACCGGCCAGGTAGTGCCCCTCGAGGGCGTCGACCGGCAGTGAAATGCCGGCCTTCTCCCCGGCGATGAGCGGGACGACGATGGCGGACGGGACCACCTTGCGAAGCCGCATCCCGATAAGCTGAAACATCGAAACCTTGACCCCCGATGCCATGGCCGTGATCCACAGACCGACCGGCACGAACCGGAAGAATGTGACCAGAAAGATGATGCCGAAGAAAATCAGCATGAAGAACAGCGCTGGACCGAGTTGCCCGATGTCTTCCACAGTAAACCTCGCGTTGGTGCCCTATGAGTCGTTGTCGACCGACCGTACCACGTGCCGGTACCCGTCAGAGCGCAGGATCTTGATCTGCTGGCCCTGCGCCAGGAATTCTCCCTCCGTTACCGCGTCGATCCGCTCCTCACCGATGACCACCGTACCCGCCGGCCGGAGATCGGTGAGGGCGGTGCCCACCAGCCCGATCAAGTCGCTGCGTTCCGGCGCCGAGATGAAACCGGTTTCCTTGTCGAGCCCCTTCTTCAACAGCAGGCCCTTGAATCGGTTGCTCGACGGGAGGTGGCGCAGCCAGGCATACGCCACGGCCACGGTGATCACCACGCTGGCGCCGACGACGGCGATCGCCTGGGTGAAGTCCGCCGTGGTGGGGACGTCGCCCACCATGGCCAGCACGAAAGCCGCGCCCAGCAACAGCAGGCCCAGCACCCCGGCAACACCGAAGCCCGGCAGAACGAATACCTCGACCCCCAGGGCCACCATGGCAGCCGCGAGCAGAATGATCTCCTCCATGCCGACCAATCCCAGCAACAGGTTGGAACCGAAAAACAACCCCAGCGCACCCAGGCTCACCACGCCACCCAGGCCAAAGCCACCCGACTTGATCTCAAACACCAAGCCCAACATCCCCAACGACAGCAACAGCGGTTGCACCAGCGGGCTCGTCAGGAAGCGCACCAACCGCTCGGCCCAGTTGATGCCCGGCTGCACCACCACAGCCTCGGCATGGCCGATCCGGGACAGCAGATCGGCTTCGTCGGACACCTGAGCCCGGGCAAAACCCAACTCGACCGCTTCCTCGGTGCTCAGCGTGAGCAACTGCCCTTCTTCCACCACACCAGGGATGGCGATCGACTCGTCCACCATGGCCTCGGCCACAGCGGGATCGAGCCCGTGCTCTTCCGCCAACGCCCGGAACTCCGCCCGCATGGCGGAAACGATCTTCTCCGAGGCCTTGGTGCCCTGGCCGTCGACCGGCGTGGCGGCGCCGATGACCGCGCCGGAACGCATGTAGATGCCGTCGCTGGCCAGGGCTATCAGTGCGCCCGCACTGTAGGCCCGAGGATTGACGAAGGCGTAGACCGGCAGATCAGTCCGCCGGATCGCGTCGGCAATCTTCTCCGCGGCATCGATACGGCCCCCGGGCGTGTCGAGATCGAGGATCACCGCAACGGCCCCCGCCGCTTCAGCCTCACTTACCGCCCGCGCCACGAACGGCGCCAAGCCGAGTTCGATGACGCCGCTGATCGGGATACGATACACCGTGTCCTGGGCCGCAACCGAAGTGACCGTACTGCACACCAAGACAAGGGCCGCCAGCAGAGACTTCATCTCAGCCCCGTTGGGAGGGAGGGTGCCGGCTTCCTGCTGCTGATCCATCATATCGGAGTGTAACAGGTATGGCGGTAGGGCGGTATGGCGGTAGGACGAGGGCGTAGGACGGTACCCCTTGCCCGCCTGACCGACTCCCCTACCGCCTAGATATCCGGCTGCTGCCCCGGTGCGCCCCCACCCTGCCGCTGCCGGGCGGCTTGGGCGCGACGAATCTGTTGCAGCAACCGCTCGCGCAGCATGACGTACTGCGCTCGCTGGACCGGATCGAGGTATTCCGTCATCTCGGTCAGTTCGTCCTTGAAGCTCTGGATGTAGGACATGCGGGTTTCGGTCAAGGCGTCGAGGAGGACCACCAGGCTATCCTGATCGGCCGCAACCCCAGGGCGGAGCTGGCCGGTCAGCCCCCGTTTGACGTCGCGCTCCCGCTGCTCCAGCAAGCGCCGCTCGATGGCGAAGTGGGTCACCGTCGATCGCAGCCGTTCCGCCTGCCCGGCGTCCAGCCCCAACTCTTCGGTGGCCCGCGCCATGAACCGCTGTTCGATCTGCCGCATGAGTTGTTGGCGGTTGGGGCGGTCTTGCCCCTCTTGGCCGGTGAGGGGAGGAGCCATCACCGTGAGCGCGACAATTGCTAGTGCCGAAGCGTTCCTGAACATCATCGCGGTCATCCCTCCCATGCCTGAAGCACCTGCTCAAGCTCCTGGCGCTCGAGATCATCGATGAACGGTACCACCATCACGCTGGCCGGCGCCGCGGGGTCGAAGCTGTTCAGTACCAGCAGGAGCTCGGTCGTCTCCAGACTGTCGAGTTCGGGAACCAGCCAGACGATCTCGGCGGATGGTCCGGCGCCGGTCTCCCGATCGCCAAACGGTCCCAGCAACAACACGATGGCAGCGGCAGCCGCTGCCAGACCGGCCGCCCACCAACCAGGCCGGCGAAATGGCAGCACCCGCGGCTTGTGTCGGAGCCGCTCGACGACCTTGGCCGCCATGGCATCGGGATCGACCGCGGCGGCGACCCGGTCTCCCAATACTCCGGCCCGCTGGACCAGTTGCCACTCGAGGGCGCACTCCTCGCACGAGGAGAGGTGGTCCTCTTCCTCGGGAGTCCAATGAGCGCCGCCAGAAACCACGTCGGGCATCCGGTCACTCAGGACATTGCATGGTTTTACCATCATCGCAACCGCTCCTTCAACCGCTTCACGGCATGGTGATAATGTACTCTGGCCGCTCCCGGGGTGGTGTCCAGGGCCCGCGCGATCTCGGCGTAGTCGGCTCCCTGCTGCACCCGCAGGAGAAACACTTCCCGTTGCAGCCGGGGCAGCAGGGCGATGCCCTCCCGCAACTGTTGCTCCGCCTCGCCGGCAGCCAGCTCCCCGTGAGGATCGGCCCGGTCGGGCAACTCCCGCTCGTCCAGCGCGACCATCCGGCGGCCTTTCCTCTTGCGGAATTGGTCCTTGAGGAGGTTGCCGGCAATGGTCAACAACCAGCTGCGAAACGCGGCATCCCCCCGCCAACTATCCAGCTTGCCAAAGGCCTTGATGAAGGCCTCCTGGGTCAAATCGTCGACCTCGTCCTCGCCCGCCCCGGCGCTATACAGAAACCGCACCACCGCCCGCGTGTGGCGGGTGACCAGCTCGGTGGCGGCCCGCTCGTGGCCGGCTCGGTAGGCCGCCGCAAGCTCCGCGTCGCTCAGAGAGCCCGACTCGAGAGGGAAACCCATCAATACCCGGTAGACGTCCGGAAACGCCCATAGTTAAGCGATTTGACCCTCGACGCGGGAGGCGCTAGGTTCCTCCCGAACGAACGTTCGGACGGACGATGCCCTCCAGCGATGACCGGCTCCAACACTTGGTACGTACCACCACGGCAATTTTCGCCGAGCGGGGGTTCCATGCCACCTCGATGCGCGACCTGTCGCGGGCCTCGGGGATGAGCCTGGCGGGCATCTACCACTACGTTCGCAGCAAACACGAATTGTTGTTCCTGATCCAGGACCAATGCTTCACCGAGGTACACGCTGGAGCCGTGGCAGCCCTCGAGGAGGTCACCAGCCCCGAGGAGCGCGTCCGGGCGTTCATCCGGCATCACCTGGTGTTCTTTACCGGGCACATGGACAAAATGAAAGTCCTGTCCCATGAAGACGACGAATTGGAAGGCACGATGCGCCAGCAGGTCCGTGAACGCAAGCGCGCCTACGTCGACCTTCTCTCGTCGCTGCTGCAGGAGGTCGACCACCGGCCCGTCAATCCCGTGGTCGCCGGATACACCTTGTTCGGCATGATGAACTGGATCTACACGTGGTATAATCCGGCGGGCACCATCCGCCCGGAACAACTGGCTGATGACGTAGCCCGGCTGTTCCTGTACGGCTATCTCACCTCGACGCGCCCCGTGGCCGAACTGGCCGCTTCACCTGGAGGATAGGGACTTGGCAGAACAGAACATCCTCAGCCCGCTGGAGAAGGAACGCAGTCCGGCGGACACTGCCCTGATCGAGAAGATCGCCAAGGGATTCATGGTGGAGTCCGAGGAAGACATGACGCCGGGCTACAAGAAAGCGCTGCTGACCCAGCTTACGGTCCAGGGAGACACGGAACTGCTCAGCGCCCCTGCCTACTACCTGGCCTCCCGCGACGCCCCGACCATCAACAGCCGCATCGCGGTGACGGCCATCGTCCACGATGAGTTGGGCCACGCCAACATCGCCTATCGCATGATGGAAGACCTCGGTGTGGACAAGCACCAGCTGCTGTACGGCCGGCAACCCCACGAGTTCAAGCATCCGTACGGTTTCGACCAGCCGCTGGAGAACTGGGCCGAGATGGTGGTGGCCAACGGATTCTTCGACCGCGCGGGGATCACCCTGCTGGCCGACGTCCACCAGCACACCAGCTACGGGCCGCTCAAGCGGGCTCTGGTGAAAGTGGACCGGGAGGAGGTCCTGCACTTGCGCCACGGCGAGTCGTGGATGAAGCGGTTGGCCAAGGCCGGTGGCGAGGTCAGGGAAGCGCTCCAGCGAGCGGTGGACTGGATGTTTCCCATATCGCTGGAGTGGTTCGGCCTGCCCGACGATCTCAAGCGCCACAGCGGACAACTGGATTACAGATTGAAGGGCAAGACCAACGACCAACTGCGGCAGATCTGGATGAATTCCACAGTGCCCCTGTGCCAGGGCATCGGCATCGACGTGCCGGCCCACTTCGACGAGGCCAGCCAGCAGTACCTGATCGACTACCCCTTCCCCTGCCAGTACGACCCCGACGCCAAGCGCTGGTTGTTCGATGAACCGCTGTCGTGGGAGCAGGTGTTCAAGCGGTGGAAAGCTCGGGGGCCGATGAACAAGCGGTACATCGAAATGGTGCAAGGCGATTTCGGAGTAGCTCTTGGAAGCCACTGAGTCGCTGGTGAGGGAGGCGCTGCTCAGGGTGTCGGATCCTGAGTACCCGTTGAGCATCGTCGACCTGGGGCTGATCTACGGCGTGCGCGTCGACCACGGAGTTGCCTACGTGGACGTGACGTTCACCTCGATCGGCTGTCCCGCCATCGAGATGATCGTCGAGGACATCCACACGGAAGTAGGCGCGGTGCCGGGAATCGACCGCGTCGAGGTGGAGGTGGTGTGGGGGCCGCCGTGGACCAAGGACAAGATCACCGATCGGGGACGGCGGGTGTTGGTGGCTTACGGGGTGGTTGTTTAGGAGAGATTTGATTCTTGATTCTTGAGTCTTGAGGTGACGACAACCTCAGGAATCAGCAATCAAGAACCAGGAATCACATATGAACGAGGGAACTCGAATGGCGGATGATACCATTTACGAAGTCTTCGCCCGCAAGAACCACGACCAGGAACTCAAGCACGTGGGCAGCGTCAACGCCACCGACGACGACCTGGCCAAGGCCTACGCCTGGACGGTCTACGACGAAGAGACCTGGGTGGAGATGTGCGTCGTGCCGAGGACGGCGGTGATTTCGGTGACGGG
>SMVY01000161.1 GCA_004357415.1 Gemmatimonadota bacterium | reverse complement strand
GCCGTCGATCAGGCACTCCTGGAGTTGCAGCAAATCCTCGAGGCCGGCCGAGGGCAATTGGACAGCACCACGATTGGTGTTCTCGAGATGAACCTGGCCATCATCGACCGGGCCATCGAACAGGCGCAACGAGCTGTCGCGGCGGACCCTGCCAATGGGTACTTGCAGGATCACGTGGCAGCGACGACGCGACAAAAACTCGCGCTCATGAGGCAGGCGGCCGACCTCATCGTGACGGCGAGCTAACGAAAGGGAGTATTCATGTTCACGGTTTGTTCAGGATTCCTGGCACTCGCGGCCGTCATGCAGGCGGACACCACGTTCGCGGTGGCTGCGGAGGACCGCCTCATCATCGACCACCACGCCGGATCGATCACGGTGGAAGTGTGGGACCGGGATGCGGTCCGCATCGTCACCGACGAGGACGAGCACACCGCCATCAAGGTCGAGCGTAGCGGCAACGAAGTCCGGATCAGCCGCCGGGGACGCCACGCCACCCACGGGGCCGACTACCAGATCATGGTTCCGGCCTGGCTGCCGTTCGCGTTCAACGGAGTCAATACCGACGTCACCATCCGCGGGACGGAAGCGTCCGTGCGCGGCACCACGGTCAACGGCGACATCTGGGTGCTCGGCGGCCAGGGCCTGGTGTCCGTCCGGTCGATCAACGGTGACGTCAGTCTGGAGCACGCCACCGGCCGGATCCACATCGAATCCATCGACGGGGACGTGACCGCAGCGGACATCGCCGGCTCGATCAAGGCCACCACGGTCGACGGCGACATCATCCTCGAACGCGTCACCTCGGAATCGGTCGAGGCCAGCACGATCGATGGGGACGTGTATTACTCCGGGACGGTCAGCCCGAACGGCCGGTACCACTTGTCCACCCACGATGGCGACATCACCTTCTACATCTCCGACGAGGTCGACGCCACGGTCAAGATCTCGACCTTCAGCGGGGAATTCGAGTCGGACTTCCCGTTCACCATCTCCAGGATCGGCGGCAATTCCCGACGATTCAGTTTCACCCTCGGCAGCGGGTCCGCCGAGATCATCCTCGAAGCGTTCGACGGCACCATCAAGCTGCGCCGCGGCGACGGCCAGAACTGATCATGAACCACACAGGGAGACACCAATCATGAAGCGTTCAAGTACCTTGGGTATCCTGACTGCTCTGGCCTTCCTGGCCGGCGGCTCGCTCACGGCCCAGGACTTCAGTTGGAGTGGCCGGGTCTCAGCCGGCAACAGCATCGAAATCAAGGGCATCAGCGGCAACATCCGGGCGGTCCACACCGACGGTGCTGAAGTCGAGATCACCGCCGATAAAGAAGGCCCTGACAGGGACGAGCTCACGTTCGAGGTGGTCGAGCACAGCGGTGGGGTGACCATCTGCGCCATGTACCCCGGGCGCTCGAACAAGCCCAACGAGTGCGCGCCGGGTAACGATGGCCGGATGAACACCGAGTATACCAAGGCCGCGGCCCATTTCGAGGTACGCGTCCCCAGCGGCGTCCTGTTCGTCGGCAAGACGGTGAACGGCAACGTGACCGCCAGCGGCCTGATAGCCGACGCCGAGGCCAGCACCGTCAACGGCAACGTCAGCGTCACTACCCAGGGCTGGGCCGAGGCATCGACGGTGAACGGCAACATCAAGGTCACCGCGGGGCGGGCGGATTGGCAGGGGAGCGCCCACTTCTCCACGGTCAACGGGAGTATCGAGTTGACGCTACCCGAGGGATTCAACGCCGAAGTCGAAGCCTCCACGGTCAACGGCGACTTCTACTCGGACTTCCCTCTGACAGTGCAGGGCAAGTTCGGCCCCCGGAAGATTACCGGCACCATCGGAGACGGCGGCCGCAAGCTGAAACTCGAAACGGTGAACGGCTCCATTCGAATCAACAAGTCGTAGGCCCAGGTCCGGCACCAACCCGCGCGGCCCTGCCTCCACATGGAGGACAGGGCCGCGTTGGCATTGGGACCGTACCGTGCCGGATCAGCCGTCGTAGGTAACCCGATAGACGATGCCTCCCTTGTCGTCCGAGACCAGCAAGGAACCATCGGGCATTACCGCGACATCAACCGGCCGGCCCCAGGCACTTCCATCCTCCAACCACCCGTCGATGAACACCTCTGAATCCACCACCGCACCGTCCTCGACCTGAACCACGATCACCCGGTACCCATCGGGTACCGTGCGGTTCCAGCTGCCGTGCTGGGCGATGAAGATCCGCTGCCGGTACTCGGTCGGAAACATGTCCCCGGTGTAGAACCGCATCCCCAGGCCTGCCACGTGGGCCCCCATTCGCAGTTCCGGGCCCACGAATTCCTCACAGTCGCGCTCGGCACCATACTCGGGATCGGGGATCGACCCACCGTGGCAGTACGGATAGCCGAAGTGGAGGCCGGCCTCGGGCGCCCGGTTGAGCTCGTCGGGCGGGACATCCTCACCCAGGTTGTCCCGCCCGTTGTCGGTGAACCACAGCACGCCGGTCTCCGGATGCCAGTCGAAACCGACCGAGTTGCGGACGCCGTGGGCAAAGACCTCGAGGTCCGATCCATCGGGCCGAACCCGGAGGATGCTGGCGAACCGCTCGTCGGCCGACTTACAGATGTTGCACGGGGCATCCACCTGAAAGTACAGCCATCCGTCGGGGCCGAAGCGGATGAATTTCCACCCGTGATAGGTTTCGGTCGGGAGGCCGTCCAGGATCACGACCGGGTCGGGGGGATCATCGAGCCGGGCCTCGATGTCATCGTACCGGAGGATGCGGCTCACTTCCGCCACGTACAGCGACCCGTCCCGGAACGCCACCCCGTTCGGCTGCGTCAGCCCGGTGGCGATGGTATGAACCACGTCGGCGGTGCCGTCACCGTCGCGGTCGACCATGGCGTACACCCGGCCCTGGCGCCGGGCGGCGACGAACACGGTGCCGTCGGCGCCCAGAGCCAGCGAGCGGGCGCCCTCGGCCCGGCCGAATTCGGCGATGTAGAATCCCGGTGGCAACCGCAGACGACTGGGGTCGACGCGATCCATGCCGAACCACAGATACAGTGTGACCGAGGCGATGAACGAGATCCAGAACATGATTCGGAGACGTTTATTCATGTGGGAGGATGTTGCACGAAGCCCCGCGCATGACATGCGGCGGGGCCCCGTAGACAATCAAGTAATGCCGGTGCCGGGCGTCAGCCCAGTCTCTGCTACATAAATTCGCGATAATCGATAACGAACGCCACGCGGCGGTTGGCCATGCCGTTCTCGCCCCAGGCGCCGGGCTCGACCTGCCGGTTGTCGGCGTCGCCGTAGCTCACGGCCCGCAGCTGCCCCGCGTCTACGCCGGCATCGACCAAGTACTGCATGACGGTCTCGGCCCGCTTCTGACCGAGCCACTTGTTGTAGTCGGCGTCGCCGGCCGGATCGGCAAATCCCTCGACCGTGATCAAGGCATCAGTATAGAATCTGCCAACCACCGCGGCGAACCGATCGAGCGCGATCAGGGATTCCTCGTCGACCACGTCATAGCTGTCGAAGGCAAAGTGCACTGGCGCATTGTAGCGGATGGCACCCACTGCCAGTTCTTCGACCTCGAGCATGCGCACGTCGAGTGCTGCCATGCCGGACTCGAGGTCGGCGAGACGACGCTCTTGTTCGACGTTGAGTGCAATCGCCACCGCCAGACCCACGACCGCCAGGGTATCGCGACGAGCCATCTCCGACTGCATTTCCGTACGCAGTGCGGTCATATCCGCATCGTGGTTCTTCTTGGACATACCGCACCCCGACACGATCGTCGCAAGCGTTAGCCATCCGGTGAGTACTCCCAACAAACGCCGACTTGACATTCCCGCCTCCTCTAATCCGTTTGACAATTTGGTTGACAATAACGCCTGCGGAGTCCGGGCCCGGCCAGGCTCAGCTTCCACGGTGCTCAACCTATCGCCCATCACCGAGAGGCGCAACCAGCAGACCCGCCACTAATACCGCCCAGCCGGCTTGGCCACGGCGCCCAGAAAAACCAAGCGCGCCCGACCAAATCGTCCCCTATCCCATCGCTCTTCGGAACCAGCGACACTTGATCCAAACGCCCCAAGCCTCCCCTGTGAGCGACACCAGGATTTGACCGGAACGCCCCAAGCCCCCCGGCGAGCAACACCAGGATTTGACCGGAACGTCCCAAGCCCCCCGGCGAGCAACACCAGGATTTGACCGGAATGCCCCGAGCCCCCGGCGAGGGGCGACGGCTAAATCCCGCCGTCCCGAAAGAGAACGAGCGGGCCAGTTGGCCCGCTCGTTCTCAGTCGGGACGGCGGGATTTGAACCCGCGACCCCTGCAACCCCATTGCAGTGCGCTACCGGACTGCGCCACGTCCCGTGGGAGACAACCTCCGCCTCCGCGGAGCGAATGGTAGCCTCCTGCCGTGGGTTGCGGAAGCCCCGGTCCCCTTGCCCGGCGAGCCCTGAACCGAGCACCCGGCTTGGGCACATCGGCGCAATGTCCGGCAATTCGGTTCATGAAGGCCGACCACGGCCAACTGTGTCCTGATCTCCACCGCTAGCCATTACTCCTTGCGACATAACGGTTTACGGTATTAGACCGCGGGACGATCCGAAGTGCCGTTCAAGTGGCCCCCCATTTGCACTACTCGGAATCCGGTGATGGCTGCCCGCCGCGAGTCCGCGGTCACGACCAGGAGGACTTAGCCACATGTCTGACGCATGGATGTCCGAGCCGTACGAGCCGGACAACGAGATCGACCGACTGTTCACGACCGACGAGTCGTGGCGCGGCGATCAGCACGCGTCGGAAGAAGAGACCTGGCGTTCCAGCCAAGATGACGAGTGGGACGACGATCTGTACCTGGACGAGGAAGACCCGGACGCCTGGCAGTGGGATAGCGACACGTCGACCGACGCCGAGCCCTGGCTGTTCCGCGAGCCCAACGAGGACGACCCCACGACCTGAGCCCCGAACTATAGCGGCACCGTCAGAACCGGGCCCGGAGATTGTTGCAGCAGCCGCCGACCGGAACTGCCGGCCTCGATCAGCCCCGGTGGCCCACCTCGATGGTACCCCACGGCCAGCACGCTCCCCACACGATCCCGCATCTCCGCAAGTACTTGTTCGACGATATCGCCCCGGCGGATGATTACCGGCGCCGCAGCCTCGCCGCCCATAATCCCCTGCACCGATTCCTGTAGCAGGAGACTCCGTCCGGTGGGTACCTGGGCCGCGAGCACGGCCGGCTCGTTGGCGCGCAGCGGTTCGACGGTGAGCGCGGCCAGCGGCTGACCCGTAGCCGTGGCCAACTCCAGCGCCTCCCGGAACACGACCATGCCGCGGTCGGTGCCGTCTAGTGCCGCCACCACCCCGGTCAACTGCACCGTCTCCGGCGGAACGAGCAGGCACGGCACTACGCTCCTCCGCACCACGGAATCCACCGTGTCCCCGGAGAGGGCGCGGGACATCTTGCTCCGCCGCTTCCGCACCATGATGACCAGGTCCGCTTCCGATTGTTCAGCGTAGCGGCTGATCTCGATGCCCGGCAGTCCGTACTTGATGGCGAATGACGAGGGATGGGTGCCCAACTCGGGGGCTGCCCAGCGGCGCAGCCGGTTCAACTCCTCCGACGTCGGAGCGTCGGCCGCAGCCGCAACACCAGTGGCGGCCGCCTCGCCGTGGGGTTCGACCGCAACGACGCTGATCCGCCCGTCGACGGCGCTGGCGAGGGCGGCGGCGGCCTTGATCCCGTAGCGGGCGGCTTCCGTGTAATCCGTGGCGACGAGGATATGCCACTGGCGGGTCGAGAGTCTCATGGCTGACCACAAACTTGGCCGCTGCTATATGAAGAGATGATGAATCTGGCACGAAAGGGTCGCAGCGAAAACCGCGGGGAGATGATAGACTCCAACCATGACGGACGATCACGGCAAGTCCCGGAACCGATTGGAGCAGGTGATCGAGGCCGGACTACTCCTCACGTCTGAGTTGTCGCTCGAGGGTGTGCTGCAGCAAGTGACCGACCTGGCGCGAGAGCTGCTGTCCGCCCGCTACTCAGCCATAGGCGTCTTGGCGGAAGACGGCCGAACCCTCTCCAGTTTCATCACCTCCGGTGTGTCCCGCGAGACCGCCGAAGGCATCGGTGCCCCGCCAGAGGGCCGGGGCATCCTGGGATTGGTCATCCGGGAAGCCCGGCCCATACGGCTCAAAGACATCGCCCAGCACCCGGAGGCACACGGGCTCCCACCCAACCACCCGGCCATGCACACGTTCCTCGGCGTGCCCATCATCGGGCGCCAAGGCATTTTCGGAAATCTCTACGTGGCGGAGCGTCTCTCGGGAACCGAGTTCACCGAGGAAGACGAACGCATCGCCACCATGCTGGCGGCGCAGGCGGCCGCGGCCGTGGACAACGCCCGCCTGCACGAAGAGTCGGCCCGGTTGCTCGAAGAAGTTCAGCAACTCCATCGCTCGCGAGAGCGCTTCTTCGCCACCGTCAATCACGAAATGCGCAACGCCATCGCCGGCGTATTCGGCTGGGCCGAAATGCTGGTGCGAAAAAAGGATCCGGAGACGGTGCCGAAAGCGGCGTTCGAAGTACTGGAGTCGGCCGAACAGGCCATCACCCTGATCAACGACCTCCTGGATCTCAGCCGGCTGGACGAGAACCGGCTCAAACCACGCATGGAGGAGGTCGAGGGTACCAGGGTGATCGACCGCTCCATCCGACTGGTCACACCGTCGGCCGTGGCCAAGCACATCGAGATCGTGTTCAGCGTCCACGAGAACCTGGCAACCTGTTACACCGACGCCCACCGGGTGGAACAGATACTGGTCAATCTCCTGGGGAACGCCGTGCGCCATTCCCCCGAAGGCGCTCCGATCACCGTCACGGCATTCACTACCGACGACTCGTTCGTGGTGCTGGTCGACGACCAGGGCCCAGGCATCCCCGAGGAAGACATCGAACGCATCTTCGACATCTACTACACCCAGGCGGGAAGCGGGGGGGGCGGATCGGGACTCGGTCTGCCACTGTCTCGGCGCTTGGCCCGACTGCTGGGCGGAGAGTTGAGCGCCGGCAACAGACCGAACAGCGGCGCTCGTTTCACATTGAAACTGCCCAGGGGGGTCCAGCCCACTTGATTATGAAGATTCCTTCAGGAGAGGTTACGCTATCGTTCATACGGCATTGGCCAGATTAGTAACCATGAAGATTCTCATCGTAGAAGACGACCGCAAAGTCGCCGGCTTCATCGAACAGGGCCTCAAGGAA
Source organism: Gemmatimonadota bacterium (assembly GCA_004357415.1). Lineage (GTDB taxonomy): Bacteria > Gemmatimonadota > Gemmatimonadetes > Gemmatimonadales > GWC2-71-9 > N074bin45. The sequence goes on along the minus strand of SMVY01000161.1, from coordinate 4,943 downwards.
GAGGGCTATGTGGTCGATGTCGCCACGGACGGCGAGGAAGCGACCCTGCTGGGACACGTTTACGACTACGACGTGATCCTGCTCGATCTGGTGCTACCCAAGAAAAACGGCTTCCAGGTTGCCATGGAGCTCCGGCGCGAGGGACGCAACACCCCCATCCTCATGTTGACGTCCCGGGACGCAGTCGAAGACGTCGTCAGGGGACTCGACGCCGGCGCCGACGACTACCTGGCCAAGCCGTTCCGATTCGAGGAGTTACTGGCGCGCATCCGGGCACTGTGCCGGCGCGGCGGCGCCGAACGCCTGGAGATCCTCCGATACGGACCCATATCACTCGACCGGCTGAAGCACGTTGCCACGGTCGACGATCAGGTCCTCGATCTGACGCCGAAGGAATTTCAACTGTTGGAGTATTTCCTCCTCCACCCGGAAGAAGTGGTCCGTCGTACCACGCTCCTGGAGAAGGTCTGGGACATGCACTTCGACCCCGAGAGCAACGTGGTCGACGTGCACGTGGGCAACCTCCGGCGCAAGCTCACGACCGCCGCCGGCGAACCGCTTTTCTCCACTGTCCGCGGCGTCGGCTTCTGCCTGCGGCGTGACGGCAAAGGGGAGCCGGCGCGCATCGATACCTGACCGGCAGACAGGCGGTTCGGGCACCCACCCCCGTACCATAGGGTCAGTATCCGCGAGCCGCCGGCTGGTAGTCCGCCGCGTACTCGATGGCACTGGCCGGCCCCGACACGACGGTGAGCTGGTCGAACCAGTAGGCGTCTTCGTCCCGCAGGGCGATGATCATCTTGCCGTAGTCTTCGGGAAGATGGGCGCGGTGGTAGCGCATGTAGATGTAACGATCATCGAGGCCGCAGATCTCGATCTTGCCCGTGGCGTGTGACATGACGAAGCGGGCCCGCTTGGCCAATCCCGACACCAGACGATTGGCTTCGGTGAAGATGGTGTAGCCCTCGACGATGGGCAGCTCGTAGTCGAGGTGACCTCCATGGCCCGTGGGCCAATGGAGGCACTGAACCGGCCGACACCGGGCCGTGGAAGGCCCGGTGGGACCAGCGGCAAGGAAGCCGGTGGTCGGGATCGAACCGACGGCCACCTCATTACGAGTGAGGTGCTCTACCACTGAGCTACACCGGCGGGAACTCGTGCTGCCCAGTGCCCTGGCGCGGATTCGAACCGCGACGCCCTTTCGAGCACTACCCCCTCAAGATAGCGTGTCTACCGATTTCACCACCAGGGCAACAGCGTTGGTAAAGCTACTCGCGCCCCGGGAGGGGGTCAAGCCTCCCTCTCGGTGCTCCAATGCATTGTGGCATAAGCTTTTAGGTGTGTCGAACGCGCCCTGGTGAGGCCGCTCGGAGACGGCCGGCGACGGGGCCAAAAACAACGAAACGACCGGAGTTTCCGGCCGTTTCATGATATTCGGACACTGGGAGAGCGACTAACGTTCAACCTTGGAATAACAGCGCCAGGCCGAAGTTGACCACCCGGGCCCGATAGGCAGCTTCCCCCGGGTTCTGGTAGACGTGATACACCCAAGTGATCGATGGCACCATGAACATCGTCCCGCCCATGCGCAGTTCGGCACCCACGCCCAGGGTGGTGGCAAATCCAATGTCGGCCGACGAGGTCCCATCGGCACGGTCCAACCCGGTGCGGCCGATACCTGCCCCGCCCTTCAAGAACACACCAGCCGTCTTGATGGGATACCACTGGGCGATCAGCATGGCACTAGCCATTGACTCCACGTCGCTGCCCATGGCATTGATCCAGGCCTGCCCCTCGGCGCCGACCCGGAAACTGGAATTGATGGTACCACCCAAGGCCAACGCCGCGGTCGGCTGGTACAGGACGGGGCCGAAGCCCTCATCGCCGGCGAAGCGGAAGGACTGAGCCCCCATTCCCACTCCCACCGAACCCCAGAACCCCGCGCGCGATGCATCGCGGCCGGACTCACGGATGCCCCGCCGGCGCTGGGCGTCGAGGGCGGATGGTAGGACCAGCAGGACTGCTGTGGTAAGGACGATCAACTGGGAAAGACGAGGAAACGGACCCACACCACGGTATCGCATAACGGCTCCACGCTGGAAATGCCCGGCTAGAGGGCAAGCCCCGGACCACCGCGGAGCAATGCGGCTATCTTATTCAGTGATACCGAGTTGTAGGCCTGGACCACCGGCGGGGCAGCGCCACCCACCAGGCCCAGTGTCCTCAGCGAAAGACAACTGATGTCCAGAGTTCAGACCATCGGGTTCGGCGGGATGATCGCCGTGGTGGCAGGAGCCTGCGTGGGGCTCGGAATATGGCAACTCGACCGGCTGGCGCAGCGGCGCGCCGCCAATGTCGAGACCGGGCGGGCCAGAAGCGCACCGCTTGTCCACCTGGCGGCAGAGCGGGAGCGCCCGGACGACCTCGATCAACGGCGGGTCACGGCCACGGGGCAATTCGACCGGGAGAGGCTGTTTGTGCTCTGGGGCCGGCCCTACCGGGGCTCTCCCGGGGTGCAGCTTGTGGTGCCGCTGCGGCTCACCGGCAGCGATACGGCCGTGCTGGTAAACCTGGGGTTCGTGCCGGCGGCCGACGCGGTCCACTTCGACCCGGCCATCGTCCGCCTCCCGGCGGAGGATTCGGTCGTCGGGCTGGCACAGGCCATCCCACTCGATCCCGGATGGGGCCGGCCGATGGTCAGCCGCGGCGATACTGCCTGGCGCCACATCGAGTTGGCGGCGGTCACAGCGCGCTTGCCCTACCCCGTCCTTCCCGTCATCATCAGCAGAACCCCTGGAGATTCAGCGGGCGGCTACCCCAGGGCCCTGGCACCGGCCCCGCTCGACGACGGTCCCCATTTGAGCTACGCCCTCCAGTGGTTTTCCTTTGCCGTCATTGCGCTCGTGGGTGGGGCAGCGTGGTTTCGCAAACAGCGAGCCGGTGGTTGACATATCAATCATTGCATCCCCCGGCAATCACACCGATAGCATCACACTCTCGAACGGAGGCAGTACCCATGAGCACCACGCAACTCGACATCAGAACCCTCGACAAGGAACTCAACACCATGATCCTCTCGGGCCAGATCCTCGAGGGGTTCGAGAAATTCTATGCCGAGGACTGTAGCCTGCGCGAAAACAGTGACGAACCCCGTGTCGGCAAGGACACCAACCGGGAGTATGAGAAGGCGTGGCTGGATTCCATCGAGGAGTTCCACGGCGCGGAGTTGCTCGCCAGCGCGGTGAGCGGCGACGTCAGCTTCTCCGAGTGGGCCATGGACGTAACGTTCAAGGGCGTCGGCCGGGTTCAGATGGCACAGACTTCGGTGCGCCGGTGGAAGGACGGCCAGGTGGCGTCGGAGAGGTATTATTACAACAAGGGGTAGAGAGAAGGGCGTAGGACGTAGTGAGTAGGGGAATCGAGTAAGGGGGAGGCGTCGAAGTGGCGTTTCCCTCACTGCCGCTCGATGGTACGGCTGAGGCAGGCGTGCACGTTGCCTGCCATTAGCCTGTCGCGATCGTCGACGGAAAAATCGAGCAAGTCGAGTTTGGCGAAGGCTGCCTCGGGGAGTCGCAGCGGTTGGCCGGTGCCGAACACGAAACGGTCGACGCCGACTGTTTCCAACAAGAGCTGCAGGTGATCTTCCGGCGGCCCCCAAACCCAACTGACATCCCACCACACTCGTGAGGCTTCGCTCGGGGTGGATCCGAAGTGGACCTCCTCGATGAACGCTCGATCCGCGTGCGATACCACCAGGCGAAGTCCAGCGTCGGCCCGGAGCCACGAGCGAACATCGGCCGCCGCCAGTTCGGGCGCCCGGTCGTGCGGGTGGCGCTGCCGGCCGTCTTCCAAGCGCACCGCCGCCAGGAGCGGGATATCGTGACCGGCACAAGCCCGGACCAGGGCGTGCATTTCGTCGCCCATGGGATCGAGTCCGTAGAATGTGGCATCGCATCGCACGGCGGGTATCGGGAGCCGCACCACCCGGTCCAATTCGGCTTGCCAGCCCGGCAAGCCGGGATGAATGGCCGGCACCGGCACCATGGTCATCACATCCTTGGTCGCCTTCAGCAACCAGTCGTTGCCCTCCATGGGATCGCGCCAGAAGACCGAGGGGAGGTGGCTGACCCACCCCTGGTCGATGCCGAGCCGGGCCATCGACTCGGCCACGTGGCCCAAGGCGGATCCGGGCACGCGTCTGAAGGGATAGGATCCCACGAACACATTCACGTCGACGATCACGACGCTGTTTCCGTTGCCGGGGGAAGGCCAAACAGTGCCGCGGCGTTTTGCCAGCGGATGCGTGCCATGTCCTCGGCACTCAGCAGGTGTTCGAGATGTCGCAACTTTGCCAGACCGGTGTCGAGGGTGATGTCTGCGCCCCACACCAACCGCCCGACGCCGACCGCCTCCAGACACGCTTCCAGCATACCGCCGTCGACACCGCTGCCGGACAGATCGACGTGGACGTTGCCCACTCCCCGGACGGCCCTGAGCGAATGGAGCCAGTCGCCCCCACCGGCGATATGCGCCAGGATGAAATTGGTGTCGGGGTGGCGCTCGGCGAGGGCCACCAATTCCACCGCGTCGGAGGCCTCCTGCCCGGGCCGATCGCGCCCGCGATGCTGCCACACGTGGTGCAGGATGGGAACGTGATGATCGGCCGCCGCCCGACACACCGGATCGAGCAACCGGTCGTCGGCCCGCCGGCTGGCGGCGAGCTTGACGCCCACCATTCCCTCCCCGAGATAGTGGTCGATCTGTTCCAGTGCGTGCTTCTGGAAATTGGGATTGACGGCAACGTACCCGGCGATTCGGCCGGCACTGGTCCGCTGAAGATCGAGCAGCCACCGGTTGGCGTAGTCGAGGTCCGCAGGCGAGGGGAAGTACGTCGGTGAGGTAGCGCCCCAACTGCCCAGGATGCTGGCGATGTGGAGGGTGAT
>SMVY01000160.1 GCA_004357415.1 Gemmatimonadota bacterium | reverse complement strand
GGCTAAGAGGCTAAGAGGCTAAGACAGAAACCACCACGCCCTCCCGACCATTTGGTCCGGAGGGCGTTCTCTTTACCGGTATCTTTTCTTACGCCCAGCCAGCGTCCCACGGCACAACTCAACTCGACCCCTAAGTCCCTCTTAGCCTCTTAGCCCCCTTAGCCCCCTTAGCCCTTAGCCCCTTAGCCTTTTAGCCTTTTAGCCTCTTAGCCTTCTAGTTAGCCTAGCGTAGTCTCAACAACAGCACCCGGAGCGAGTCGACCGGGATACTCCCCTGGATGGCGAGCATCCGTTCGGTGCCCCGAGACCGCTGCCGCATCAGGCTGTCGCCTACCGCCAGGCTGTCATCGTCGTCGAGGATCTGGAGCGATGCGGTAACGGACTGGCCCGGTTGGCGCGCCAACAAATCGGTCACTTCGTTGGCCGGTCCTGAGAACGTCCGGATGACTTCGCCGGTGCGGAGCCGCTGGGAGACCACCATCAGTCGCTGGGCATTCCCCTCGGACGATTCCTTGACCTGGACGTCCACTACGGGGAGCCCGTCGACCCGAGGCACCCACTCGTCGACCGACTGTTCCTTGGCGCCGTCCCATGACAGCGACCGCCACAGGCCGTCGGTCGCCAGTTCGTCCTGGTCGGCGAGGCTGGTGGAAGTGATTCTCAGCGTGGGCTCCTCGTTGAGGGAGCGATCCGCCAGGGTACTGGGGAAGCGGTCCCCCGCCGGGGCGTTGGGCTGAGGCGCCACCGTGTTGGCCAGGGCGGTTTCGGCGGCCGGCTCTTTGGTCACGGGTGGATATTGGTCGACCGGGCCGGCCGGGGTCGAGTCCGCCCGCGCTGGATCGCTGACCGGGATTGACACGGGCGGTGTCGTGGCGGCCAGCTCCACCGGAGCCGCCGGAAGCTCCTCGGCAGCTGCCGAGGCTTCGATGTCACCCTGGGCGAACGTCCGGGCGCCCCATCCTAATCCCAACGCCATCAGGATACTGGCGGCCCAGGCCGACCGGCGAATGATGCGCTGCCGCCGTGTCGAACGCTCGACGTGCCGCCGCCGCAGTTCAGCAAACGGTGGGGTGTGGATCGTCGGCGGGGCCAAGATCGACAACAACGCCGTGGTCCGGTCCCGCAACGCGGCGATGTCGTCGCGCCGCTCGCGACATGGGGCACACACCGCGAGATGGCTTTCGATCTCCACGCACTGCGACCGGCTCAGCGCCTGGTCGAGGTACGCGTGGAGTTCCTCCTCAGGAACGTGACGCTTGTTTATGAAGCTGTTGTCTGTCATATGCCTCTACCAGGCGCTTCCGTGCCCGTGCCAGGGTTGTCCCGACGGCGCCGGTGGCCAGTCCGGTGCGCTCAGCGATTTCAGGGTAACTCAGTCCACCGTCCCACAGGAGCAGCACTTCCTGATCCCGGGGGGTCAAGTCCGCCAAGGCCTCGTGAACCTTGGTCATCTTCTCCGAGTGCTCCACTTCGGCATCGGGTGACCGGAACGGCGCACTCATCGGCGCCGGCTCGTTCTTGAGCAGCGTCAAATGGCGCTTGCGCCGGACAGCCGCCCGAGCCTCGTCCCGGGCCAGATTGGCCGCCACCGCGAACACCCAGGCCCGGGGTTTGTCGGGCTTGTGCGCCATGGCTCTGACGAATACCTCCTGCGCCAGGTCCTCGGCCCGGTCGGGGTCCCATACCTTCCGGTACAGGAACCGCACCACGGCGGCGTAGGTCGTCTGGTACAGTTCGGCGAGATCGTCTGTCACCTGGCGGTGCTCCTGGCGTAAACTCTCACTCGGCTCTGCCATACTGTGATATACAGGGAGAGCCCAGGCCTGGTTCCCCCAAGTCTGGCAACCATCCGCAAGTGTGACGCCCCAGCATGGCTGAATCGCACACCCGGCTTGGAGTTAGCTCGCTTAGACCGGCTTGAGTTTTCCCCGACCCCGGAAGACGCATCCGGGGTGCACGGTGCCCCGCTTAGGGGGCCAGTCAAAGCATAGCTGAGGCTTGGCGGTCTCGCCGCTGGCCCGGTTCCGCCCATGGAGGGTACAGGCCACCCCGCCCGGCTCGAGATAGCCACAGGCGGAGATCACCTCGAACTCCAGCGTGGCGTCTCCCTCACGTTCCACTTTGCAAAGATAGGGTGATTTCCTCGACCTGATCAGGGCCTCTTGGGCCGTCTGGCCCCTGCGGCACAGCACCTCGAGTTGGAGGTCGCGGCAGCAGGCCGAGGACCTGGTGTTGTCCGCAGTCCGGCAGGGTGCTCCCTCGCAGGGGTTGTCATGAATGACCGGGAGCGAGGGTTTGGCGGGCGGGTGCGGCATCCGCCTGACGACCTGCTTGGCGGTGTCGACGATGCGGAAGCGGTCACCGCCGAATTGGAGCCGCTGAGTCGGCATGGCGGGATCCGGTGGCTCCTTGCCTTTGAAGCCATGGGCCTTGCACGTGGCCCGACCGTCGACGGTTCGGAGGAACTTGCAGGGGACGTGGATCGTGGCATCTACCAGTAGCTCGTCCTGGTCGCGCCGCAGCTTGCCAAAGGCGATCCGCTCGGTGTGGCCCATGAGCCAGGTGGCGTTGTGATCTAGGCTGGTGTCACTGCCGTCTTCTTCGAAGTTGTCTACCAGGATGGTGACATCGATGGCTTTGCATTGGGGACCGAGGCGGGTGCACTTCGGGGGTGCGGGCAACTGGGTCTCGTTGGCTGAATGTTCGGTAAGTTGGTTGCCCGCAATATAGTGTGGTCGGGCCGAGGACCCACCCTAGCCGGCAGGCTATCCCGGCCCCCGGCAGGCGGACCTGGCGGCTCGCGTTGGCGGGGCATCCCGTGTATCTTTTTCAGCTTCCCAGAGCGAGGAATCGCGGAGGCGTTGCGGCTCTCTGGTGGGCCCAGCCCCCCGCCTGACGGATAACCTGTGACGGAGGAATGCGGAATTGACCACCCAGTCCACAACCACGAAGACCAGTGCCTTTGTCCTTTTCGTCGGTCTCCTGTTTGCCGCGGGCTGTGGTGGCGGGGCGGAGGGGGCGGATCAGGCCGCTGCGGACGACACTTCGAGCCTTGCCGCCGCGCCGGCCGCTGACGCCGCCGCGGACGACACTTCGAGCGTTGCCGCCGCGCCGGCCGCTGACGCCGCCGCCGACCAGGCGGGAAGCGACGAGGGTGAGCGAGTCTACGGCAGAGTCTGCGTCACCTGTCACCAGGCCGATGGTGCCGGCATTGCGCCCGCCTTCCCCCCGCTGGCCGGGTCGGCTGTCGCAACCGGTGACGCCGAGGTACCGATCAAGATCGTGCTGTCGGGCCTGACCGGTGAGATGACCCGCGATGGCACCATTTTCAACGGCATGATGACGCCGTGGGCCAGCGCGCTGTCCGACGCCGAGATCGCGGCAGTGCTGACGTACGTCAGGTCCAACTTCGGCAACTCGGCCGACGCCGTGACCGAAGCGCAGGTGGCCGGAGTCCGGGCCGCCACGTCGTCGCAGACGGCGCCGTACACCACGGACGATCTGGGTATTGCCGGCGAGTAGGTTGCCTTACGGAGCCGTTTCGACCCTCCCCCTGCGCCCGGCGCCGGGGGAGGTTCGTTTTTCCAGGACCACGGTGAGCGCCACGGCCAGCCCGGCGATGACCAGCCCGGCGATGACGTCGACCCCGTAGTGCATCTGGGTGTACACCACCCCGATGGTGAGCAACACGGTGGGCAGCGTGAGGACCAGCCCCAGTAGCGGAGCGCCCCACCAGGCGGCCACCACGGCGGCCACGGTGGCCGCGACGTGGGATGAGGGGAAGGCCGCACCGTATGAACTCCCCGTCGCCAGGATGCCATAGACGGTTCGGGCCATCGGGTTGGCGATGAATTCGCCCGCGGGGCGCTCGAACTGGTAGTAGGGGCCCGCCACCGGGAAGAACACGAAAAACAAATAGCTCAAGATGAAGGCGGTCATGATGAGGAAGACCGACCGCTGGAGAGCGGCCCGGTTGTTGGTGACCGCAAAATACAGCGGCGGCAACGGGATGATGACGTAGTAGGTGAGATAGGCGCCGTGCAGCACGGTCGACCAGAACGGACTAGTGGCGCCGCGCCACCAGTCCCGGCTGATCTGGCCGCCGAACAGCGCCGCCTCCCATCCCATGACCACCTGGTCGAACACGTCCGTTCCCCGGCTGCTGTTCAGAATGTCGAGCGCGCCATACAGCGCGCCGAGCAGCACCAAGGGGTAGATCTCTCGCAGGAGCGTCCCCGTGCGGCCCAGTCCGGGGCGATTGACCAACAGCACCAGTATGACGATCATGGCGTGGGCCGTCAGCAGCCACCAAGTGCCGCTGCTTCCGGGCGCCCGGGCCAGGGCCACAGCGGAGACGATTCCGACGTAGGCCAGCACCAGGATGTCGACCGGCCGCAAACGAGTCACAGCCATCCAGCGTCGCGATACCAGGCCGCGGTGAGAGCCACGCCAGTGGAGAGGTCGTGACGGGCTTGCCAGCCCGTGTCGCGGGTGAGCGCCGCGGGATCGCCGGTCCAGGCCGGTTGGAAGAACTCGTTGGCCTTGTCGGCGGTGAGGATGGTCGCCTGATTGGCCAGGCGGGCAGCGGCGCCGGTGAGGGACAAGAGCCCGCGGGCCAGCCACTCCGGGACGCCCGGCGTGGCCACCCGCCGTCCCACGGCTTGGCCGATGGCCTGGGCGAAGGCCCTGCTAGTGAAGATCTCCGGGTGGCAGGGATAGTACGTCCTGCCGACGGCCAGGTCGGTGACTGCCGCTGCCACGAGGGCCCGGGCAAGATCCTCCCCGGTTATGGCGGAGAGTTCCTGGGCTCCCGATCCGAACACCGGAGCCACTCCCCAGCGCGCCAGCTTGAACACCTTGAGGACTTCCTTGTCGCGCGGGCCGTACACCATGGGCGGCCGGAGGATGGTCCACGGCAGTGAACTGTGGCGCACCGCTTCCTCGCCGGCCAGCTTGCTCCGGCCATAATGGGTCACCGGCTGTGACGGTTCTTGGCCCGTGTGGGGACGCCCCGGGGCTGAGGGGCCGGCCGCGGCCATGGATGACACCAGGACGAAGCGGGGCGAGCCGCGCGCGGCCGTGGCGCGCACCAGGTTGCCGCTCCCCTCGCTATTGGCGCGGTCGAACTCGGCCGGATTTCGGGCGGTTACCAGGCCCGCCACATGGTAGACCACGTCCTGGGAGGCCGTGGCCGTCTCGAGTGCCGGCAGATCGTGTAGATCGCCGACTACTAGGCGAACCCCGCGTGGCTCCAGCCCCTTGGCCTTGGCCGGTGAACGGACGAGCGCGGTGACGGTGTCGCCGCGCTCGAGGAGAACATCGATCAGGTGGCTGCCAACGAAACCCGTACCACCGGTGACGAGGACCTTCATAGCGCTCGGTCGTACAGGCGGTAGGTCTTGTACGGTTCGAATCCCACCTTGTCCGCCGCTTGGCGCATGGCGGGATTGTCTTCCAGGATCCAGCCGGCCTCGCCCCAGCGGATCTTGTGTTCGTGGCCCTTGGTCCAGATCCAGTGGTACAGTACTGCGTCGATGCCCTTGCCGCGGAACTTCGGAACGATGCCCAGAAGCAATACCCGCAACCGGTGGATGCGTTGGGTCTTGAGCTGCCACAACAGCTTCAGGGCGATGGGGAACATCCGGCCCGACCGGTTGGACCGGAACACCACGTTGAGGTCCGGCAGCGCGAGTCCAAAGCCGATGACCTCGCCGTCCTTCTCCACGAACGGCACCAGATCGGGAACGATCACCGGCTTGAACTGGGCGGCGAGGTGGTCGATCTCAGCATCCGTCATTGGCACGAAGCCCCAGTTCTTCTCCCACGCCTGGTTGTAGATCTTCTTGACCAGTTCGATTTCGTTGGCGAAGTCCTTCATGTTCAACGGTCGGATTGTGAGGCCCTGACGGCGGGTGATCGTGTTGATGGCGCGGGACAACCGGTCGGGCAGGGGAGTATCGGTGAGGCCGTCAGGCACACCGCGGTGGTACATCAACAAGTCCTTGGCCTTGGCGAAGCCCGCTCCCTCCAGCAAGGCGATGTAGTACCTGGGGTTGTGCGGCGTCATCAGCGTCTGCTGGGTGTCGAAGCCCTCCACCAGGAGACCGCACTCGTCGTTGACCGAGAACGATGCCGGACCGCGCATCACGTCGTGCCCCTTGGCACTCAGCCACTCGGCTGCTGCGTCGAACAACGCGTGGGCCGTCGCCGGGTCGTCTTCGCACTCGAAGAAGCCGAAGAACCCAACCCGGTCATCGTGGGTTTCGTTGTGGAGCTTGTTGGAGATGGCGGCGATCCGTCCGACGACCGTTCCGTTCCGTTCCGCCACGAAATAGTCCGCTTCGGCGTGGTCGAAGAACGGGTTCTTCTGTTGGGACAGGAGGGCGCGAACGTCGTGCTTGAGCGGCGGTACCCACACGGGGTCCCGCCGGTGGAGCCGGTAGGGAAAATCGATGAAGCGCTTGAGGTCGCGGGAAGTGTCGACCCGCCTTGCGAACACCTGGCTCAGATTACACCCAGTTCGCGCCCGATCTTGGCAAAGGCCTCGAGCGCGAAGTCGATCTGGTCGAAGCTGTGCGTGGCCATGACGCTGGTCCGCAGGCGGCATTGCGCCGGGTGCACCGCCGGGGGCGCTACCGGGTTGGTGAACACGCCGGCGTCGAACAGCTTGCGCCAGAAGAGGAGCGTCTTGTCGAGTTCGCCGATGAGCACCGGGACGATGGGTGTTTCGGTGGGGCCGATGTCGAGGCCGATAGACCGGAAGCCTTCCTGGAGCCGGCGGGTGTTGGCCCACAACAGGTCGCGGCGTTCAGGCTCGTTCTGGAGAACCTCGAGTGCGGCCACTACCCCCGCGGTGTTGGCCGGCGGGAGCGAGGCGGTGAAGATCAGCGGCCGGCTGTGGTGCTTCAGGTAGTGGATGATCTCTTCCGACGCTACCACGAATCCGCCGATGGACGCCAGCGACTTGGAGAAGGTGCCGACGATGATGTCGACCTCGTCTACCAGATCGAAATGGGCGGCGGTACCCTCCCCGTTGGGACCAAGCACACCGAGCGAGTGGGCGTCGTCCAACGCCAGGGCCACGCCGTTGCGCTGGGCGATCTGCACCAGGGAGGGCACATCGGCGATGTCGCCCTCCATCGAATAGACGCCGTCCACGATGATCATCGATCCGCGGTCGGGGTCCGACTGGATCTTGCGCTCG
>SMVY01000012.1 GCA_004357415.1 Gemmatimonadota bacterium | reverse complement strand
GCCGGCGATAGATCTCCAAGAGTTGATCGTGACTCAGGGCATCGATGACCCGTCTGCGGTCCGTGTCCCGGTCGATGGTGCCCTGGTACTCGGCCAGCAGGTCCGCATCGGGAGCCCAGTCTACGTACTCCGGCGGATCGTACGCGGGGAATCGTTTCATCGGCTGCCTAGTGACGTGGTAGCATGCTCGGTGCGTTGGCCGCTCCGAACGGAGCCAAGGCCTTGGCGAATGTTTCCATGGTGGGATAGCGCCCCGCCGGGTCGCGCGTCAAGGTCTTGGCCCCGTTTGGTGTCTGCCGAGTACCGAGAGAGCCGGCAGGTACGCCGACGCCGACCAAGAGGGGCCCATCACGAACACAAAGCCGCGCCGGGCGATGATACCAAGCCTGACAGCGGGGGCAGTCTCCGAAGTTCAATCCTTGAACCGGTTACGTCCGGCGTTCTTCGCTCTGTAGAGGTTTTCATCCGCCAGACGCAGCATGCCCTCGCCGTCGTCGATGCGCTCGTTGGGGTAGGTCGCCACGCCGATGGAGGTGGTCAGGTGTACCGGATGCCCCGGCTCACCGAACTCGTAGCCGGAGACCCGGCGCAGGATCCGCTCGGCAAAGATGCGCGCGCCGGTGACTCCGGTTTCCGGAAGGAGAATGACGAATTCCTCTCCGCCGTAGCGGGCGACGATGTCTACCGCGCGCTGCTCGCGGCGCAGGAGGTTGGCCATCTGCCGTAGGATACGATCACCAATGAGATGCCCGTGGGTATCATTGACCTTCTTGAAGTTGTCGATGTCGATCATGAGGCACGCCAGGATGGTGTCGTAGCGCTGGGCCCGGTCCATCTCCTGGGCCAGCTTCTCCACCAGGGCGCGGCGGTTGAACGCCTCCGTCAGCGGATCCGTCTCCGCCAGGCGGCGCATCTGCTCCTGGCCCATCACCGCGGTTTCCAGGTCGTAGGCCTTCTCCAGGGCGGCGACGGCGGCCTGGATGACCTGACTGGCAAACCTGGTGTCCTGCTCGTTGAGCGGTGCCGCTTCGGCCGTCGTCCGAAGAAAGAACACGCCCGTAGGCGTGTCCCGCAACTTGAAGGGAATGGCAATCACCGAGCGGGTCGGCACCATGACGCCCTCCGCCTCCCACTCCAAGCGAATGTCCTCGTAGAGTGGGTCCGTCAGCACGTCCCGGACGTGCACCATTTCCCCCGACTGGATCGCCTTGCTGATTTCCGGGTAGCGCTTGAGTTCTACCTGAAGGTTGGACAACATCGGGTTCTCGTTGGCGGCCACCACCGTGCCGACCTCGTCGCCCGCATTGGCAATGATGATCGAGCACTTGGAGATCCGGAGCCCACGGGCCACCCGCCGCACCAGGATCTGGTAGATCTCATCCGGCTTGAGCGAGGCGGTGACCTCCTGCAGGATGTCGACCATTTCGGTGCGGGAGTGAGCTTCGGCACGGGCCTGATTCAATTCCCGCCCGGCGCGCAGGTGCGCTTTGACCCGCGCCAGGAGTTCGCGCACCCGGAAAGGTTTGGCGATGAAATCCGAGGCACCCAATCCCAGCGACTTCACCGTCGCCTCCTCGGGCTGCATGGAGGAAATCATCAATACCGGAAGATCGGCCAGCACCGGCTCCGCCTTGACCTGTTCCAGGAGCTGGAGGCCATCGACCTTGGGCATCATGATGTCGAGCAACAGCAGATCGAAGGGATCGGCCATGAGTTGCTCCATGACCCCCTCCCCACCGGGGACGGTCACGACGTCATACCCGTTGTCCTTGAGAATCCAGGACAACGTCCGCGACAGCGCCTGGTCGTCGTCGGCAACCAGGATCTTCGGCGCCAGACTCATCTATCCAACCAGCTGATCGAATACCGCATCATCCACATTTCCCCCACTGACAATGGCAACGACGGGTCCGTCCACGTCGACGGCGCCGGCCAGCAAGGCGGCGGCGGTGGCGGCTCCAGACGGTTCGACCCTGAGGCCGACCCCATGCAGAGCCCGAACGGCGCCGGCCAACTGTTCGTCGTCAACCAACACTACGTCCGCGACCACCGGCTGGATGATCGAGAACGTCAGAGTGCCAATCGATAACGGGAGCAGCCCGTCGGCCAAACTCTTTGCATTTTGCAAAGATACAGGGTGTCCCGCCGCGAGCGCCGCACTCAATTTGGCGGCGCCAGCGGGTTCCACGGCCACCACCCGGATTTCAGGCCTGAGGGCGGCAACAACAGTGCACGCGCCTGCAAGAAGGCCGCCACCGCCAACCGGCACCACCAGCGTCCCCATAGCCGGGCACTGCTCCAGAATTTCCAAGGTGCAGGTGGCCTGTCCGGCAACGATATCGGGGTGATCGAACGGCGGGATGATGACCAGGCCCTGCTCGGCTGCCATCGACTCGGCACGCTCCTGTCTGGTCCGCGAGGTGGTCCCACCGAAGACGACTTCCCCGCCCAGGCGCTTGACGCCCTCGACCTTGATGCCGGGAGCGTGCTCCGGCATGACGACCACCGCCCGGCAGCCGAGGCGGCGAGCAGCGAAGGCTACCGCCTGGCCATGATTGCCACTGGAGTAAGTGATGACCCCGGCCGCCCGTTCGGCCGGCGTCAACTGGGCGATGGCGTTGTAGGCACCTCGGACCTTGAAGGCTCCGACCGGCTGCTCCTGCTCGCACTTGAGGTAGACCGCTACTCCGAGCCGCTGGGTGAGGGCGGAACATTCGACCAGCGACGTGCGAACCGCTACGCCTTCGAGCCGGCTGGCGGCCTGGCGCACGGCCCCCAGTGAAACCGGGGGAAGCTTCGCGGTTACGGACGCGCGGCGCGGACTCAGTCGGCCTCTTCCGTGGACGCCGCTACCGGATCCGTGTCGCTAGTGGTGCCGTTCTCCGTCACCACCCGGGCCACGTCGACGACCGAGTCCCCTGCGTCTAGGTTCATGACCTTTACGCCCTGCGTGTTGCGACCGATTACGCGGATCCCGTCCACCGGAACCCGGATGATGACTCCATTGCGGGTGATCATCATCAGCTCGTCCTGCGGCTGGACCTCCTTGAGGGCGATGATGTGCCCCGTCCTGGCTGTCTTCTTGAGGGTGATGATGCCCTTGCCGCCACGTCGTTGGACGCGGTAGTCGGCCAGCTCGGACCGCTTCCCCAGTCCGTTCTCGCTGACGACCAGCAGGGTGGCGTCCCGGCGCGCCACCACCATGTCGATGACTCGATCACCGCTCCCGAGTACGATGCCCTTGACCCCCGTGGCAGGCCGGCCCATTTCGCGCACGTCGCTCTGGTGGAACCGGATGCTCATGCCATTGCTGGTGGCCAGGACGATGTCGCTGTCAGCATCGCACAGCTGCACGTCGATGAGCTCGTCACCCGGCGCAATATTGATGGCGTTGATGCCGGTGGTGCGCACGTTGCGATAGGCCGAGAGTACCGTGCGCTTCACGGTGCCACCCCTGGTGGCGAACATGAGCCACCGGTCCTCGCTGAATATACGCACGGCCACCGTGGAGGCGATACGTTCGTCGGGCCGGATGTTGATACAGTGGATCACCGGCTTGCCGCGGGCCGCCCGGCCGCCTTGCGGAATCTCGTGCACCTTCAGCCAGTAGATCTGCCCCTTGTCGCTGAAGAACATCAGGTAGTCGTGGGTGCTGGCGATGAACAGATGCTCCACCCAATCGTCGTCCTTGGTTCCCATCCCGGCCAGGCCGCGGCCACCGCGCCGCTGGCGTCGATAGGTCGACACCGGAATGCGCTTGATGTACCCGGTGTGGGAGATGGTGATCACCATGTCTTCTTCGGCGATCAAATCTTCGACCGAAAATTCACCCTGGTCGGCGATGATCTCCGTCCGGCGCGCGTCGCCGAACCGCTCCACGATCTCCTTCATCTCTTCGACCAGGATTTTCATGCGCGTTGGCTTGGACTCGAGGATGGCCTCGAGCGACTTGATGGTGGCTCGGAGTTCCTTGAGTTCAGCGTCGAGCTTGTCGATTTCCAGGCCGGTGAGCTTGGCGAGCCGCATGTTGAGGATGGCGTCGCTCTGCTTTTCCGTGAACCCGAAGCGCTTGCGGAGCTTGGTGTCCGCCTCCGCCGCGTCGGCCGACCCCCGGATTATCTTGATGACTTCGTCGATGTTGTCGACCGCGATCTTGAGGCCGTCGAGGATGTGCTCGCGGGCCGCGGCCGCATCGAGATCGAACTGCGTCCGCCGGACGATGATTTCGTGCCGGTGTTCGACGTACCGCTCCAGCATTTCCTTGAGGTTCATCACCTTGGGAACGCCCTTGTCGAGCGCCAGCATGATGACGCCGAAAGTGGTTTGGAGCGAGGTGTGCTTGTACAACTGGTTCAGGACCACGTTGGGAATGGCGTCGCGCTTCAACTCGATGACCACCCGGATACCGTCCCGGTCGGTCTCATCACGAACTCCGCTGATGCCCTCGACCCGCTTGGCGATGGCCAAGTCGGCGATACTGCGCACCAGGTTCTCCTTGTTGACCTGGTAGGGAACCTCGGTGACGACGATGGCACACTTGCCCGTCGACTCCTTCTCCTCGATCTGCGCCCGCGCCCGGACGACCACCCGCCCGCGACCCGTTTGGTAGGCTTCCTTGATACCGCCCGATCCGTAAATGAGCCCCCCAGTGGGGAAGTCAGGACCGGTGATGACCGTCCGCAGCTCGTCGATGGTGACCTCGGGGTTTTCCACCAGTAGCTCGACGGCGGCGGCCACCTCCCGCATATTGTGCGGCGGAATATTGGTGGCCATCCCCACGGCGATGCCGCTCGATCCGTTGACCAGGAGATTGGGCAAGCGCGACGGCAACACCGTCGGCTCCTCCAGCCGGTCGTCGAAGTTGGGCTGGAAGTCGACCGTGTTCTTGTCGATGTCGTCCAGCATGGCCACCGCCACCCGCGTAAGCCGAGCCTCGGTGTAACGGTAGGCCGCAGCCCGGTCGCCGTCGATCGAGCCGAAATTGCCTTGGCCGTCGATCAGCGGATACCGCAGAGAGAAATCCTGTACCATCCGTACCAGGGCGTCGTAGACCGAACTGTCGCCGTGAGGGTGGTACTTGCCCAGCACATCGCCCACCACCGTAGCCGATTTCTTGAACGCCCGCCCGGGCGTGAGCCCCAGCTCGTTCATGGCGTAGAGAATGCGTCGGTGCACCGGCTTGAGTCCGTCGCGCACATCCGGCAACGCCCGCGACACGATGACGCTCATCGAGTAGTTGATGAACGACTGCTGCATCTCTTCTTCGATGAGCCGGGGTAGTATCCGCTCGCGAACGTTGGGTGCGGTCATTGAGGGCCGATCGGGCTGATGATAGGTGGTTTCAAGGGGTCTGGGGAACCTTGAAATATAGCCCTGTCGGGGGTCCGGAAGCAACCGGGGCCGGTGGGCCTAAGTTATGATGGGATAGGAGGTTATGGGATGTGTGTAGTACGTGGTGCGTCGTGCGCAACAACCACATCAGCTGCCGTTGCTATAACCTGCCCCCGCTGCCCTCGCTGCCCCCGCTGACAACACCGCGGGCATCACCAACAACGCCCCGATCGTCCCGGCGACCACTCCGCCGCTGGTCGCCAGCGCGATAGCGCCGAACAGACTATCGCTGCTGGTTCCAATCGCCAGCGGGAGGAGGCTGGCCAGAGTGGTGAAGGTCACCAGCAGAATCATGCCCGACCGATCCCGGCAGGCGGCCACCAGCTGTGCCGCCGAAAGCGGGTGCCGGCCATCCCCCGTGGTTCGGCGGCGTTCGAGGACCGCATCCACCAGCAGAATCGACTGGTTGACCGCCAGACCGATCACCAGAATTACCCCGACCGCAGCCTCCCGGGTGAAGGCGGCGTCGGCCACCCAAAACGCCGCCGCCACACCGGCCAAGGCCAGCGGCAGACTCACGAATACCATGGCAGCGGCCCACACCGAGTCGAACACCATGGCCACGACCAGCAGCACCAGCACCACGCCCATGGCGAACACCAGCCACAGGCCTTGCTCGCTTTCGTCACTCCCGAAAATGTACTCCACGTCTGCCACGCTGTACCCGGCCGGCACCGACACCGACGCCATGAAGGCATCGTGGGTGCGCTGGGCCAGCTTGGTAGGCCCCCGAAAGCCGTAGCTCAGGATCCGAACGTATTGCTGGTCTTCCCGTCTGATGTTGGCCAACGTTTCCCGCTCGCCGACCCGGGCCAAGTCCCCCACCTGGACGGGAGCGTTGCGGGCGTTGGGCACCATGGCCGCACGCAGTTCCGCCAGGGTGCGTTCCGCGGCTCCGGCGGTCTTCAGGGTGACGGGGTATTCTTCGCCGTCGATCTCGATAAGTTGTCGGCCGGCCGCGCCGCTCACTTCCCGGGCGACCGCCGCCGCCAGGTCGGTGGCGGTCACCCCGTAGCGCGCCAAGGCGGGACGGTCGGGCACCAACGTCACCTCATACGCCCGTTCCCTGGAGAAAAACCCGGCCGCGTTGATATCGACGTCCCGGACCCGGGACACCCGTTCCAACCGCTCCTTCAGATCGAGGGCCAACCGCTCGACGCCCGAGAAGGAATAGCCCAGAATCTTGATCCGAAACGACACGCTGCCGCCACCGCCGAAGCCGGTGGAGAACCCCGGGCCATCCCCCTGCACGCTGACGCTGACGCCGCCGACGAACACGGCGCGCTGGGTGAGGGTTTCCTGCAACTGCTGCGGCCGGCCGGTGAAGGCGTCCTCCCGCCGGAACCACACCTGCATCTGGGCGCCGCCGAACTGGCTTCCTCCCCGGGTAACCACCCGCTCGACCCCAGGCGCGCCGACCGCCAGCGCTTCGAATTCCCTGATACTCTGATCGGCGCTGGCCGGGTCACTCCCTCGGGGGAACCCCAGGTACACCGACAACGACGTCCGGCGCTGGCCCCAACGGCCCCAGTCGACCCGGGGCACCTTGGTCACGAACCCCCACCCCAGTACGGCCAAGGTTCCCAGGGTCAGCACGATGGTGGCCCAGCGCCAACGCAGCACCCGGATCACCACCCTGCGGTAGAGGCGGTCGAGGCGAGGCCACCGGGTTCGAGCGGCCCCGGCCCCGTGTCCGGCGGCTACCGCGGGGATCATCACCACCGCCGATATCACCGAACAGCCGAGGGCCAGGGTGAAGGCGGCGGCGAACGGCATGAAGGCCGCCCGGGCGTTGCCTTGCAGATAAAGAAAAGGCAACAACACGACCGCGGTGGTGAGGGTCGCGCCGAGCAGCGCCGGAAGAATGCGGCGGCCCGCCTCCGCCCGACCGTCGACCGTATCGGGCGCCCGCCTGAGGCGCTCGACCACGATCAAGCCGTTCTGTACCAGGATGCCGATGCCCATGCCCAGGCCGGCAAGGGTCAGGAGGTTGGCGGGGATGTCCAGCAGGTAGAGCCCCAGGGCGGTACCGGCGATGGCGACCGCGGCACTGCCGAGGACCAGAACGATCGACTTGGCGTTGCGCAGGGCCACCGCCAGGACCAACGCCACGAGAAAGAACGCCAGCGCCCCCCGGCGGGCCAGGTCGGCCAACTGCCGGGCCAACTCCTTGCTGCCGTCGTCGACGACGTCCAACCGGATGCCGACCGGCAAGCCCGCTTCGATATCGGCCAGAGTTTCACGGACGCGTCGGGCGGTCTTGATGGCATCGGCGCCTGGGAGTCGCGAGATGCTGAGGGAAACCGCCGGCCGGCCATCGACCCTGAAGAAGAAGCCGCGGGCATCCTCCTCCTGCCGCACAGTAGCGATCTCGCCCAGACGATAGATCAGTCCGCCGGCCCCACGAATCGGCAACCGCGCCAGGTCTGCCAAGGCACCGGGCTGATCGCGCAGCACCACGCGCCGTTCGGTGGATCCGGCCCGCTGGTTGCCCAGGGCTTCAACCATCCTGGCATCACGGATCGCCACCACCAAGTCGCTCGGCGAGAGACCGAGCTGCCGCAACCGTTGGGGGTTGTAGGACACCGACACCCCCAACTCGGCGCCGCCCTGCGCCACCACACCGGCTACCCCCGGCACCGACCCGAGACGGGGCACGATCTGCTCGTTGGCGATCCGCTCCAGCGAACCGGGAGTGTAGGGTCCCGAGATGGTGTAGAACAGGAGCGGCTCCTCGTCCAGCTCCTGCGGCACGTAGTTCTCCACGCTGGGCGGAGTACTCCCGGGGGGAAATTCCTCGCGCAACATTTCCAACCGCTCGAGAATGGCAAGACGGGTCATGCGGACGTCGGCGTCGCTCTCCAACTCCACGGTCAACTGCGACCGTCCCTCGTTCGACCGGCTGTTGATCCGCTTGACGCCCCTGACCCCCTGGATGGCCGCTTCGATCGGTGCGGTGAGGTACATCTCCACCAATTCGGCCGACGCCCCCCGCCACGAGCCCGAGACCTGAAGCTGGGGCAACTCGATTACCGTCCGCGTAGCCAGCGGCAGGCGGGTAAACGACACGGCGCCGGCAAGAAGGATCGCTCCCGCGAAGGCCCACACGGCGGCGGGGCGGCGAGCAGCCCATCGTATCATCGGTCACCTGCGGTGATCGATGATACGATGGGGGCGGCGAGGGCAGGGGGGCGCAGACGCAAGACCGTTCGACCGTCTGAATGCCTGACGTCGCACTGCGCACTGCACAGCCTACTCACCGCTCCCCGCCTTCGATCACTGCCATCGCTGCCCTCGCTGCCCCCGCTTTCGCCTCCTTCGCGCGCTCAACCACGAAATACGCAGTAGGCATGAGAAAGAAGGTGACGACCAGAGCGGTGACCGCGCCACCAATGACGCTGGCGGCGAGCGGGCGGTACAGCTGGCCGCCGCTCCCCAGGCCGATGACCAAGGGCAGCACGCCCGCGATTGTGGTGAGCGATGTCATGACCACCGGGCGCAGTCGTTGGCGGCCGCCGAGGAGGATCGCTTCCTTTATAGCGTGTCCCTCGGCGCGGAACCGATTGATGGCCGCCAGCTTGACCACGGCATCGTTGTCGGCGATGCCGATGATGACGATCAGGCCCATCAGCGACACCGCGTTGATGCTCTGGCCCGTGAGCCACAGGAGCATGATGCCGCCGCCCGCGGCAAGCGGCACCGTCAGCATCACCACCAGCGGCGTGGTGAACGAGGCGAACTCGCCGGCCAGCACCAGAAACACCAGCGCCACCGACAGGAACGCGACCACGCCGAATTCGGACAGGGTGCGGCGCTGTTCGATATCCGCCCCCGTCAGCTTCCAGGTCACGCCCGGCGGAGTCGGCAACGTGGCGAGCGCCGCTTCGATGTCCCTGGTGGCGCGGGCGGTTCCTCCCTCCTCCACCACCGCCTCGACCACCGACACCGGACGCTGATTGGAGCGAACCACCTCCACCGGCGCCCGCACGTCCCGCACCGTGACGAAGCGCCCCACCGGTATGCCGTTGATCTGGGTGGTGAGAGCGGAGGCGAGATCTTCGTTGGCGGCTCCGGCCAACCGCACGGTGATCGGGGTACGCCGGTCGGTTTCCCGCAACTCGCTCGCTTCGACCCCACCGAGCCCACCGGCGATGGCCTCGGCCACCGCCTCGAGAGAGACACCGTGCTGGGCGATTTCGTCGCGTTGAAATTCCACTTCTATCACCGGCTGGCTGCCGGCGTACGCCAAGCGCGCGTCGACCAGGGTCGGCAACTGAGCCAACCGGCGGCGTACCGTCTCCGCCCACCGCTCGGCCTGCTCCAGCCGCCCCGCCGAAATCTCCACGCGGATGGCCCGCCCTTCCCGGCCGATCAGGCTGCCGAACTCCGACTGCCCAGCCAGGTCGAGCGCCAGGGCGCCCTGCGCCAAGTCCGGCACCCCGAGCCGTAGCCGCTCGGCAAAATCGCCGGCAGCCATTCCCGCTGGCACCGGGGCAATGATCTGGGCCGTGTTCGCCCCACCGGGTTCGGCCCCGCCGAGCAACTCCTCGTCGGTCGCTTCACCAACTCGGCTGTAGATACCCGACGACCCAAGGTCCCGCGCCAAGGTCTCCAGACGTGCCGTCTGTCGGGTCGTTTCCTCTATAGTGGTTCCTTCGGGAAGGGTCAGTTGCGCCACCACCATCCCCTCGTCCACTTGGGGAAGGATCTCTCGCGGAAGGCCGATGGCAATCGCCGTGAACATGACCAACGCACCGAGTCCCGCGGCAAACACTACGGCCGGGTGGTGGAGACTCCACGTCACACCGTGCTCATACCAATCCCCAAACCAACCGCCAAAATTATTCAGAACCACCCGTGCGCGTGAAGCCTGGCGGTCAGCCGCGTGTTCCTGCCCTCGCTGCCCTCGCCACCCTCGCCGTCCTCCCCGCCGCCCCGCTAGCACCACCGGCAGCAAGGTAAGCGCCAAGATCAGTGACGCCCCCAGAGAAACCACCACACTCAACGACAGATCCCTGAACAACGCCGCCGCCAGCCCGCGAACGAAGACGATGGGCCCAAACACCAGCATGGTGGTGAGCGTCCCGGCGATCAGCGGTCCGCTGACTTCTTCGGTGGCCGAACGGGTGGCGTCCGCGGCACCGAAGCCCGCCGCGCGGTAGCGGCCCGACGCTTCCGTCACCACGATGGCGTTGTCGACCAGCAGGCCCACGCCCAGCGCCAGGCCGCCCAGCGACAGGATGTTGATGGTGACATCGAGCGCCTGCAGCAGCACCAGGGCGATGAGCACCGACAGCGGAACGATCAGGCCGATGGCCAACGAGCTTCTCAGGTCGCCCAGGAACAGCAGGATCACCAACAGCGCCAGGGCGCCCCCGATGAAGATCTCGCGGGCCAGATTGGCCAGGGCGTCGGTCACGAATTCCGCCTGGGCCGCTACCACCGACATGCGGACCTCGGGAAACTCATCGGCCAGCAATTCGATCGCGCCGTAGATGTCACCGGTGACCGCCACCGTGTTGGCTCCGGCGTCCTTGTAGACCACCAGTCCCACGGCGGGCTCGCCGTCCAGCCGGGTGAGCGTTTCCGGATCGGCCGACGCCAGGCGGACCGTGGCGATGTCGCGCAGCAACGTTCGGCTGCCCGGCGGACCGATCGGCGTCTCCGCGATCTCCTCCACCGTCCGCAGTTCCGTCAGGGCCCGGACCGAGTAGCGGAACTGTCCCCGGCGGATGGTGCCGCCCTGGGCGGTGGCATTGGCCGCGCGGATGGCCGAGGCGACGTCGGCCGGCGAAAGCCCGAGGGCCCGCATGCGATTGGGATCGACATCGACGCGGATCTCGTCCAGCGGCGCGCCGACCACCGCCACGCTGGCAACGCCCTCGAGTTGTTCCAACCGCCGGGCGTGGATCTCTTCGGCGATGCGGGCAATCGACCGCAGGCTGCCGGGACCCGTCAGTCCCAGCACGGCGATGGGTCGCTCACCCGGGTCGCTGGTGAGCAGCGTCGGCCTGGTGGCCCGCTCCGGCAGCAGCGACCGCACGTTGTCGAGCCGCTCGCGCACGTTGAGCACCGTGGCCGCCATGTCGGTGCCCCAGGCAAATCGGGCCAGCGTGGTGACCCGCTCGTTGCGGCTGATGGACCGCAGGTCGACCAGCCCCGGCGTGGCGGCCAACGCCTCCTCAATGGGTTCGGCCACGAAGCGCGACACCTCGGTGGCCGCGGCGCCGGCGTAGTCCGTGCGGATGGTGAGTACCGGGAGAACGACGTCGGGGAGGAGCGCCACGGGGAGCCGGCTGAGAGAGACTGTGCCTACCAGCACCAGTGCCAGGACGGCGGCGACGGTGGTGACCGGGCGGCGGACGGCGGAGGATGTTAAAGACATGACGTCGGGCGGTCAGGCGGGCGGGCGGACAGTCGGTCAGGCGGACGTTCCCTGCGCACTGCGACCTGCGACCTGCGCACTCCTAGTTTTCCCTCGTCGCCACCAGCCTCACCGGCGCATCATGCGTCAGCGTCAGGTGACCCTCGATCAGCACCGTGTCTCCTTCGACGAGGGGGAACTCTCCCGTGGCATCGTCGGGCAGGACCTCGGTGTCGATTCCGTTCGACCGGCCGAGTTGGAGATACACCCACTGGGCTCGGCCGTCGCGCACCACGAACACCAGGGGGCGGCCGTCGCGTTCGATCACGGCGGCGGCCGGCACCAGCAACCTGTCGGCCAGGCGGGTGGTTTCGAGTTCCACGTCGGCGTACATCCCGGGGCGGAGTCCTCCAGTCCCCCGGATGCGCACCACCGCCCGTCCGGCGCGGGTGGTGCTGTCGACCAGCGGTAGCAGCGTGGTAATACGCCCGATAATCGGCTGATCGGGGTGGGCGGCCGTGGTGACGACGGCCCGTCCCCCCTCGCGGATGAGCGGCAGGTCGTGCTCCAACACCGAGGCTTCGATCCACAGGTGGGCGCCATCCACCAGCGTCAAGAGCTCTTCCCCGCTGGAGACCCGCTCACCGGCCGTCACCTCGACCCGGTCCACGGTACCGTCGAACGGCGCCACGATGGTGGCCTGGCGCCTTTCGAGCACTCGTTGATCGTAGCGTATCATGGCCGCCGCCAAGCCGGAGCGTGCGGCGGCGGTGTGGCGCTTCTGTTCGGTGGGCGCCTCGCCCGTCACGATCGAATCGGTGATGAGTAGATCGCGGTACTGCAGGTCTGCCTGATCGATGACCGTCTGTGCTTCGCGCAGCGACAACACGAAGGGCATGGAATCGAGCCGGACCAACACCTGGCCCCGGCTTACCTTCGATCCCGGCCGCACTAGCACGTCGTCCACCCGGCCGGCCGTCTCGGCCCGGAGCGTGGCGATGGCGTCGGAGCGGACCTGGCCGGTGGTGGCCACGGTCAGGACCAGATCGCCGCGGCGCACGGGTCGGCCGACGACGGGGAGCGCCAAGGTGCGGCCGGGCCGCTCCGGCTCGGCGGCGGTCGAGTCAGGACCCTCAGCGTCGGCCTCAGGCGGCCTGCATCCTGGGAGAAGCAGACCGGAGAGCACTAACAGCGTCACGGGACGAGCCCAATCGATCATGAGCGGCCACCAGGGTGCAGCGGGCGAAGGTCGAATATCACAGGAGATGCACAATCTGGCTAGAAGGTCGCAGCCATCGTGACACGCCGGACAGGACTAGGACGCAATAGCGCCCTAGGGATGTGCACCACAGGTGGGCAGTGGACGGTGGACGACAGCTCCAAGTCCGCCCCTTCCCCCCTACCGACGCCCACCTGCGCACTGCGACCTGCGACCTGCGCACACAAAAAGCGAGACCTGCGCCGGGAGGTGCGGCCCCCCACTCGACACAGGCCTCGCTTCGTGCCCGGAGCGACCACCGGCCACCCCGAACCTTCTATCTATAAACGGCGCCCACCGCTCCCGCGTTCCCGCGGCCGGCCGGCCCCGCTATCTCTCGACGTGCCCCCTGACCCGCCGCGCCTTGGCCACCGGACGGGCCAGGTACACGGTCCCCTTGTCGCGCCCAAACGCCCGCTGATCGACCGGGCGAGTGACTTCGCCGACGGTCTTTCCATTTATGACCACCGTGTAACTGGGGTCGCGGGGCTCTCGTGCGAACATGATCATCACTCCTCAATTCCTGCGTTCTTGTAAGCCGCCGCCCATGGTGGCCGACTGCCGGTCACGCGATACCTTCACCTATTGAGATGCTGTTTGCCCGAAAAGGGTTGCATGGATGGGCGTAGGGCGTAGATGACGCAGGGCTAGATGGCTGGGAGGGGGGTGACTGCCCTCGCTGCCCTCGCTGCCCCGCCTCCGCCACGAAGCAACCCTTTCTCCGTCCCCTGTGTCAGGAGAAGTGATGGCAAGATCGACCGACGGAAGGACGGCGGCGGATGATCGGCAGCTGGTGGCCGACGTCCTGGCCGGGGATCCTGCAGCCGAGCGGCGTTTGTACGACGCCAATGTGGATCGGGTATATCGGTTGGCCTACCGGCTGACGGGTGACCCGGACCTGGCCCAGGAATTCACCCAGGAGTCGTTCATCCGGGCCTTCGATCGGCTGGAGACGTTCCGGGGGGACGCCAAGCTGTCGACCTGGCTCAATGCGGTGGCCACCTCGGTGATTTTCAACGGGCTGCGCAAGGTGAAGCGCTTCCGCCAACGGGAGGTCGACCTCGACCTGGCCACACAACGGGCGAGCGATCGGGCCGAGGCGGAACCAGACCTGAAGGAACGTCTCCATGGCGCCATCGACGACCTGCCGAAAGGATATCGTGCCGTGTTTCTGATGCATGATGTGGAGGGCTTTACCCACGAGGAGATCGGCCGCTCGCTGGGTATCCGGCCGGGCACATCGAAAGCTCAACTGTCCAGAGCGCGGGCAAAGCTGCGCCAATCGCTGGCTGCGTTTGCCGGAGGGATAACAGGATGATGGACGATCGTAGCGATGAACAACTCGACGAGTGGATCCGTGAAGCAGCCCACTCGTACCACTCACCGCCGCCGGCGCCGGCGCCGCGGGAAGAGATGTGGCACGCTATTCAGGCCGCGCGCCGGACGGCCAACGTGCGTCCCATACGCCGGCCGATCCGGTGGCTCGCCTGGAGCGTGGGCGTTGCGGCCGTCCTGGCTTTGGGCGTCAGCATCGGCCTCATCATAGCGTCGGATCGCTCGGCGCCGATCCCCATTGCCGCTGGCGATGATCCTTCTGCGACCACCCCTCAGCATGTGAGTGCGGCGTTGGCCGTGGTAACAACCGAGTACCTGACGCAAGCCGAGACGTTTCTGACGCTGTTCCGTGATGCGGTTCGCACGGGAGGAGCCTCGAGCTACGCCAGCGGCACGGCCCGCCACCTGTTGGCCACCAACAGGTTGATCACCGATTCGCCCGCAGGCGCCGACCCCGTCCTCAAGGAATTGCTGCAGGACCTCGAGCTGGTGCTTGCCCAGATCGCGCAATTAAGCGAGGACTCGTGGGAAGGCGAAACCGACCTCATCACCGATGGTATCGAACAGCGCGCCGTGCTGACCCGGCTGCAGACAGTTGTCCCAGCCGGAACACTGCGCGGCGTGTTCAGTCTATAAAGGAGAGCGACCATGTTTG
>SMVY01000159.1 GCA_004357415.1 Gemmatimonadota bacterium | reverse complement strand
TACCGTCGTCGGTACTGCTGGTGACCCGTCCGATGGTCTGGGTGGAGAACACCCCACCACCGGCGCTCTTGGTGACGCCCCAATCACTGTTGAGCAAGTTCAGGAAATTGAAGAAGCCGATTTCGAGCGTGATCAGGTTCTTCCCCATGGCCGGCAGTGCCTGCCGCAGGTTCAGGTTGAGAAAGTTCTGCCACGGGTTGCGGCAGCTATTTCGCGTCATGATGGTGCCGCGCTGCTTGTTGAGGCAGTCGAGGCTGCCGATGAAGGTATTATAGGCCTGGGCATCGGCTGGGTCGTTCCATTCGATGCCAGAGTCCGAGGCGTCTCGAATGACGTACATCGGGTCATTGGCGTTGGTGCCGTCGGCATTGAGGTCCCCGCGGCCGCTGGACCCGCCGGCGGTGTAGGTGTACGGCGTCCCCGACATGCCGATGTAGGTCACCGACAACTGCGTCTGCCACGACTGCCACGGGAACAAATACGTCCCCGTCATGGTGACCTTGTTGGTCCGGTCGAACGATGACAACGTCGTTTCGTCCGCGAACTGGTCGCCGGAGTTGGTCCGGCCGAACCGCCAGTTGGACGTGGCCCGGCTGGAGGTGAAACTCTGGACGTCTTTGGATTGGGCATAGGTGTAGGCCCCGGTCAGAACCAGGCTGTTGCCCACCAACTTCCTCAGTTGTGCCGTGACGTTGTATGACCGATTGTTGCTGGTGTTGCCAAGGTCGAACACACCGGAGCTGCCGGTGCCGTACACGGAGGAGTTGAAGTACACCGGGTCGGAGCGGCCGGTGGCGTTTTGTGTCCCGTAGACCGTGCGGCCGTTTTGGTCCGTCCCCTGGGCCGTGGGCACGTTGCGATTGACGATGAAGTAGTCGTTGATGCCCTTGTTGTACATACCCTCGAATGTAAGGATGAAACCTTCCGGAAGCCGACGGTCATAGGCCAGGTTGCCGCGCAGCACCTGCGGGTATTTGGTGTTGTCGCCGATGATGTCGACTTCACCGAGGAAGGTGCCGTCGCCGATACCGACCGTCGGGTTGCCGGCGCCATCGACGCACGTCAGCGTCTGATTATTGGGATCCGGATTGAACGCCGGCGCGAAACCGTTCGGGTTGGTCGGACCGCACCCGAGAATACCGATACCGGTTCCGTTGTTGCTGTAAGCGTTCGACACCCACACGTAGGCCGGGTTGCCGGTGAACATGCCGAGCCCGCCTCGGAGTTGCTGATTGCCGAGGCCGTCGATGTCCCAGTTGAAACCGGCCCGTGGATTCCACAACGGCTTACCCGAAGGCACGCCGGGGTCCCCGAAATCCGTGTTGACCTGGGCCGCGTAGGTCGGCTGGTCGAAGAAGATGGGAATATCGACCCGAAGCCCAAAGGTAAGGTTGAACTTGGGGGTAACATTCCACTGGTCCTGGGCGTAGAGGCCGATGGTGGCCGAATTGAACACAGCCGGCTCAACCGAGCCGCCGGTTAGGCTGCCGGAAACCGTGTAACCGGCAACGTCCGCACTGGCACCACTCTGGAAGGCCCCCAAATCGTCGAACGAGTACACCCCAAAAGAAGATTGGGCAAACAGGTTATTCACCCGGTAGAACTCGTTCCGCGTCCCGATGGTGATTCGGTGACCGCCCTTGGACGCCAGGGTGAAGTTGTCGGTCAACTCGATAATGTCTTGACCGAGCCTGTTCCCCTGGGAAAATTGCTCGGAACCGGTGCGGATTTGGTAGTCCTCACCAGCACCATTGGTGAAGCCATCAACGGTGACTTGCGGCTCAGCGACGAAGGGGTCTCGCTCGTCACGGATCCGGTTGTAACTCAAGCGGAACTCGTTGGACGATCCGTTGGAGAAGTTGCTGAACCACTGGAACGAGGGATTGTGCGTCTTGTTGGTGAATTGATACGCGTTGTTGTCGTAGCGGAACACCGGGTCGCTGGTGCCGGTCGTCCGGTTGAACACGTCCAACGCGGCCTTGTTGTAACTGTAGCGGAAAACCATCCGGTTGTTGTTCCCCAGGCTCCAGTCGGCCCGGACCATAAAGTTGTCCAGCGGGTTGTCGTTGGTCACCGACGATCCCGACCCAGGAGCCATGCCATAGGTGCCGAGGACCGCGTTCATGGCGTCGATACCGATCTGGTCCGGCTGCACCCCGCCGATGCTGGCAGGCGCACCGATGAAGGGACCGGTCGCCGGCGCGCTGGCCCGCTGGAACTCCAGGTTGGTAAAGAAGTGAGCCTTGTCTCGAACGATGGGACCACCGAGCGAACCGCCGAACTGAGCGTTCTTGAACTCATTGCCACACGGGTCCGGGGCACCGCGACACCCCAGAGGCTCACCGGCCGTATTCTGGTTGCGGTAGTAGGTGAACGCTGAACCGATCCACTCGTTGGTTCCGGACTTGGTGATGGCGTTGAGTAGGGCGCCGGTGAAGTTGCCTTGACGCACGTCGTAGGGCGCCAACTCAACTTGGAATTCCTTGATGGCATCGTAGCCAATGGGCTTGCCTTGCGCCTGCCCACCGGCCGTGCCGGTGGCACCTAAGCCGAAGCGGTCATTGACCGTCGAGCCGTCTATCTGGATAGTGTTGAACCGGTTGTTCTGGCCTACGACACTCAACCCCTGACCATTGTTGGCGTCCGTCGGAACGATCTGCGGGCTTGCTACCGCAAGATCAGTGATCCGGCGGTTCAGGGTCGGCAGGTCGCGGAGTTGCTCCTCAGATATGGTGGTCAGCGTCCCCTGTCGGGTGGCCGCAAACTCGGCCGCCATCGGGTCGGCCACCACGGTGATATCCTCCAGCTCGACCGCCGTCACCTGCAAACCGGTATTCAACCGGAAGGTCTGACCCAGGGCAATGAAAATTCGCTCCTGGGTGACCGGCCGGTGGCCGATCTGCCGGATCCGTACCGTGTACGGACCACCCGGCTCGAGCCCCTGCACCGTGAAAATGCCCCGGACGTTGGTCACCGCCGTGGTCCGGAATCCCGTAGGTACATGGGTGAACTCCACCGTGGCTCCGGCCAGCGGGTTGCCGTCCTGGTCGGTGATCAAGCCGGAGGCCGCACCGGTAGTCACACCTTGGGCGGATAGCGTGCCGACCATCAGCGCGGTCGCGAACAACGCCGCTACGGCCGGCAAGACCTTACGAAACCAGTTTTGCATACGAACCTACCTCGCGAAGTGGGTCGATGAACCCGGTGAATACAGCGGGAGGTACCGCCAGTACCGCATGCCGTAAACTGTTCATTGACAATGTGTTACGTTGATGATGCTGGGGCCGTCGCACGGCTCCCGGCGGGCAGGCCGATGCCGGTCACCCAGCCCACGGCCTTGGGCTTTTGCAATGATTCACTAGTATACGCGGCCCAGATTAGAAGGCAAGCGAGGCCTCCCGCCGGTGAGAAAGGCGGTTACCTTCGATCGATCCCCGAGCCCGGAACACCCATGGAAAGCTACGGTTGGCTGTCACTCCTGCCACCAATCATCGCCATAGGCGTTGCCATAAAGACCCGCCAGGTCTACCTCTCACTCGGGCTGTACATTCTCCTCGGGTGGACCATCATGAGCGGTGG
Organism: Gemmatimonadota bacterium; assembly: GCA_004357415.1. Taxonomy (GTDB): domain Bacteria; phylum Gemmatimonadota; class Gemmatimonadetes; order Gemmatimonadales; family GWC2-71-9; genus N074bin45. Next base: position 2,580 of record SMVY01000159.1, on the reverse strand, counting down.
CAACCCGGTCACCGGCATCATCCAGTCGGTCAATACCTTCATCGCCGCGGTAACCGACCCCGACAACGCCCGCACCCTCCTGTTCAGCGCCCTCATCGGAGCCATGATCACCTTCACCCAGGCGTCGGGCGGAATGGACGCGTTCGTCGATTGGGCAGAGCACAGAGGCTTCGCCCGGACAAAGCGATCGGTCGGGCTGCTGACCATCATGGTCAGTATGGGGGTGTTTCTGGAATCGAACTTCGGGTTGCTGGTGTCAGGGTCCGTGGCCCGACCGCTGTTCGACAAGTGCCGCATCTCCCGCGAGAAACTCTCCTATCTGATCGACGCCACCTGCGCTCCCAAATGCATCCTCATTCCGCTCAACGCCTGGGGCGCCTACGTCATCGGACTGTTGCTGGCCCAGGACGTGGCCAACCCCACCCGCCTGATCGTGGCCGCTCTGCCACTCAACTTCTACGCTATCCTGGCCATCCTCCTGGCTGTGGTAGTGGTGGTGTTCGACTGGAACATCGGCCCGATGCGCACGGCCGAGGACCGGGTCGCCATCGAAGGGAAACTCCTGAGGGACGGCGCCACCCCCATGGTCTCGGCCGAAGTGTCCTCCATCAAAGCCAAGAGCGGAGTGCCCAAGCGGGTCGGCAACATGGTGATCCCCATCCTCACCATGATCCTCATGGTCCCGGTGGTGCTCTACATCACCGGTGACGGCAACATCATGAACGGGAGCGGCTCGCAAGCGGTCCTCTGGGGCGTCATCCTGGGACTCCTGGCCGCCGCGGTGCTCTACCTGGCACAGGGCATCATGAACCTCCAGGAACTGAGCGAGCACACCATCAGAGGCATCCAGGGCCTGACACCGCTGGTGATCGTACTGGCGCTGGCCTTCACCATCGCGGCCACCACCAGGCCGCTGGGCACGGGGGTCTACCTGGCCTCGGTGGTACAGGGCACCATCCACCCCGGTTTCGTGCCCGCCCTGGTGTTTCTCATGGCCTGCTTCGTCGCCTTTTCCACCGGGACATCATGGGGGACCTTCGCCATCATGATTCCCATCGTGATACCCATGATCGAGGTCTTGGGGCTGCACCCGGCCCTCACCGTGGCCGCGGCCCTCGGTGGCGGGATCTTTGGCGACCACTGCTCCCCCATCTCGGACAGCACCATCGTCGCCTCCATGGCGGCGGCCACGGACCACATCGACCACGTACGCACCCAGCTCCCCTATGCCCTCATCGCCGCCTCCGGAGCCCTGGTTCTATTCCTTATATTCGGATTCGCGCTTTGAGCCTCAGCAACGCTCTCAAGCGCTCTCCGGCGTGCTTGACAAGGGCATCCTGCGGCTCGTTCTTTGGGGACCAATGACCATTCAACACCGAGCGGCCTAGGTCACCGGCCCGCGTTGGTCATCACCACGAATCCATACCGAAGAAACACCGTATAAATGACCCTCCAACCCTCTCGGGCCACCCTCCGGCGTACGGCCTGGGCCGGCGTTGCCCTAACCCTGGCCCTGATCGTGCTCGGCGGCGTCGTTCGAATCACGGGGTCGGGAATGGGATGCGGCGATTCCTGGCCCAGGTGCAATGGCGAGTGGTTCCCCCCGCTCGATCTACCCACGTTCATCGAGATCCTACATCGCTGGGTGGCGGCCCTGGTCAGTGTCGTGGTGATTGCCGTTGCCTGGGTCGCCTGGCGGCGGCACCGGCAGGCGCCACTCCTGTGGCGCCCGGCGGTACTGGCCCTGGCGCTGTTGGTCTTCCAGGTGGTGTTGGGGGCCATCACGGTCAAGCTGGAGTTGCCTGCCTGGATCGTGATTGTCCACTTGGTCAACGCCATGTTGCTATTGGCGGCAGTGACCATCACCGCGCTCCGGGCTACCGGCGGCGGCCCTCCGCTCGAACGAGCCCGGCGGCATGGCTCTCACGGCTTGGTGGTGGCTACCGCTGTATTGAGCCTGGTTACCCTCCTGGTCGGTGCCCAGGTGGCCAACCTCAACGCGGCGTTTCTGTGCCTGGGATTCCCCCTGTGCCACGGCACCCTCCTCCCCCCGGCCAATACCCTGGGTGCTCTCCACTGGGTCCACCGGGTGTTAGCCTATGCGCTCCTCGCCATGGCCATCGCCATCTGGTGGAAGGTGAGGGGATATCCCGGCTCCCCAGGGCGCCACATCTCCCGGGCGGCGGGAACCGCATTGGGCTTGGTGATCCTCCAGATCGCCATCGCGGCCACCATGGTGTTGCAGTTGTTCCCCGACGAGTGGCGGGTGGTGCACGTCCTCGGGGGATCGCTGGTGTGGCTCGGCATGATCGTCCTCACCTACCTGTCGGCCCGGACACCCGAGCCATCGGCCATGCCGGCCCGCCACCCGGCGCCCGCGGATGAGCCACACGGCGGGGAGCCGTCACTGGCAGCCGGTTCGGCTACGCTGGCATCGGCTAGTCGTCCCTTGTGGCGTGACCTGATCGCCCTTACCAAGCCCCGGGTCATCTCGCTGCTGTTGCTGACCGCGGTGGTTCCCATGTTCGTGACCGAAGCCGGGTTGCCGTCGCCCAGCCTGGTGTTGTGGGTGCTGGTGGG
>SMVY01000158.1 GCA_004357415.1 Gemmatimonadota bacterium | reverse complement strand
TGGGCGTGGAGAATCCCAAGGGCGAACTGGGGTACTACCTCGTCTCCGACGGGACCGCCAAGCCGGTGCGGTGGCGCATTCGCCCGCCGGCGTTCCTCAACCTGGCGGCGTTGCCGAAGTTGTGTGAGGGCTCCCTGTTGTCCGACGTCATCGCCATCAACGCCAGTATAGACATCGTGATGGGGGAGGTCGACCGATGAGTACGGCCGGAGCCAGCGCGTCCGAGACCAGTTACCAACCGGTGTTTACCGGAGAGACCATGGCCGCTCTCGAGACGTTGTTCGAGCGGTATCCCACCAAGCAGGCCTGCATGTTGCCGGCTCTATGGATGGTGCAGGAGGCCCGAGGCTGGATCTCCGAGCGCGCCATGGCCGAGGTAGCGGAGGTGATCGGCGTGACACCGGCGTACGTAAAGGGCGTGGTGACGTTCTACACGATGTACCACACTCATCCGGTGGGCCGGAACGTCATCCAGGTGTGTACCACCACTCCTTGCAGCCTGTGTGGTGCGGAAGCCGTGTTGCGGACCATCTTGCAAGAAACCGGATGTGAGGAACTGGGGCGAACCAGCACGGACGGTCGCTTCACCGTGCAAGAGGTCGAGTGCCTCGGCGCCTGCGGGTTTGCCACGCCCATTCTCGTCAACGACGATTTCATCGAGAGCGTGACCCCCGAGCGGGTGGCCGGGCTGTTGGAGGGCTACAAGTAATGGGCTATCCGTATCCTCCGGACGAGAAGGAAACCGTGGTGCTGTCACAATACTTCGGCGACGAAGGCGCCCGCAGCTACCAGGGTTGGGTGAAGCGTGGTGGCTACCAGGCGCTCGAGGCCGCTTTGGCCATGGAGCCCGGCGCCGTCACCGACGTCGTCAAGGCGTCGGGACTCCGGGGGCGGGGGGGTGCCGGATTCCCGACGGGCCTCAAGTGGTCCTTCATGCCCAAGGACAGCGGCAAGGACCACTACCTGGTCTGCAATGCCGACGAATCGGAACCGGGAACGTTCAAGGATCGCGAGATCATGCGGTGGACGCCCCACGGGCTGATCGAAGGCTGTGCCATCGCCGCGTACGCCATCGGCGCCGAGTGCTGCTACGTCTACATCCGGGGAGAGTTCACCGAACCGTTGGCCATCATGGCCAAGGCGGTGGCGGAAGCATACGCCAACGGCGTACTGGGCGAGAAGCTGCTCGGCACCGGGCCGCGGCTCGAAATGATCATCCACCGCGGCGCCGGCGCGTATATCTGTGGCGAAGAAACCGGCCTGATGAATTCCTTGGAAGGCCGGCGGGGCAATCCCCGCATCAAGCCTCCGTTTCCCGCTCAGGCCGGTGTCTTCGGCCTCCCCACCACGGTCAACAACGTGGAGACGCTGGCCGCCGTGCCGCACATCATCAATCGGGGAGCGGACTGGTACCAGGGGATCTGCCTGGGCAACGAGAAGAGTACCGGCACCAAGCTCTACTCGGTGTGCGGCCACGTGCAGAAGCCGGGCAACTACGAACTGGCTATGGGCACGCCGCTGGAAGAGCTGATTTTCGACATGGCCGGCGGGATGCCTCCCGGGCGCACCCTCAAGGCCGTCATTCCGGGCGGCTCGTCGGTGCCGATCATGGACGCCGAGGACGTCAAGGGCTGCCTGCTCGATTACGAAGGGGTGGTCGAGCGGGGGTCGATGCTCGGGTCCGGCGGAGTGATCGTCATGGACGACTCGACCGACATGGTTTACCAGATCTACCGGCTGACCCGGTTCTACGCCCACGAATCCTGCGCCCAGTGTACCCAGTGCCGGGAGGGTACCGCGTGGACCGTCAAGATCCTCGAACGGATTCTGGGCGGGCACGGCAAGGAAAGCGATCTGGACCTGTTGCTCGATCTGGCCGACAACATGACCGGCACGACCATCTGCGTCCTCAGTGACTCCTGCGCCGCTCCGGTCGTGAGCGGCATCGCCAAGTTCCGATCTGAGTTCGACGCGTACCTCTCCGGGGCCCGCCCGCCGGCGCTGGCAGCCCACTGATCATATCATGTCAGACGCGCTCGTCACGGTAACGATCGACGGCATCGAGGTGCAGGTGCCGCGGGGTACTCCCCTCATCGAGGCCGCCAAGCAAGCCGGCATCCTGGTGCCGCACTACTGCTATCACCCGTCGCTCCCGGCGCCGGCAGTGTGCCGCATGTGCCTGGTAGAAGTGGAAAAGGCGCCGAAACTCCTCCCGGCCTGCGTCACCACCGTGACCGATGGGCAGGTGGTCCACGTCAACAGCGACGCGGCGCTCAAGGCGCGTGAAAGCGTGCTCGAGTTCCTGCTGATCAACCACCCGCTCGATTGCCCCATATGCGATCAGGCCGGGGAGTGCGAACTGCAGGATTACGTCTTCCAGGAAGGCCGGGCCGCCACGCGCTACGCCGACTACGCCAAACGGTTCAATCCGGTTGAGGACTTCGGCCCCGACGTACTCTACATCCCCAACCGCTGCATCCTGTGCACCCGCTGCGTCCGCTTCATGGAAGCGGTGGCGGAGGATCCAGTCCTGAACGTGTCCGAACGCGGCGACCGGTCCTACATCGGCATCTTCCCCGACGCCGTGCTCGACCACGAATGGGCCGGGAACGTGGTGGACCTCTGCCCGGTAGGGTCGCTGGTATCCAAGGACTTCCTGCACAAGGCCCGCGCCTGGGACCTCGACCGGACCGCCAGTATCTGTCCGGGGTGTTCCCAGGGTTGCAACATGACCATCGACACCCGCGACAACGTGGTCGTACGGCTGAGACCGCGGCCCAACATGGATGTCAACCGGCACTTCATGTGCGACACCGGTCGCCAGGACTACCGCTGGATGAATCGTGGCGACCGCATCGAGGCCCCCCTGATCCGGGCCGGTGACAAGCTCCAGGCAGTCGATTGGGCCAGCGCCCTCGACCGGCTGGCGGACACGCTCCGCGGTGCGGACGGCAAGGCGGTGATCCTCGCCTCGGCACGTGCCTCCACGGAATCGCTCGGCATGACTCACCGGTTGCTGGACGGTTTCGAGCTGACCGCCGCGGTGCGAGTGCCCACCGGGCACGAGGCTCCGCTGGCCAGTATCCCCAACTTGGCCTTGCGGGAGGAGCGCACGCCCAATGTGGCCGGTGCCGAGCTGACGGGGTACACCCGCGCGTGGGATGAGGCGCTTGACCAGGCCGTCTCCGCGCAGGTCGTGGTGGTGCTGGACGAAGAGCTAGCGCCGGACGAATTTGATCGTGTTCGGACGGCGGGGACGGTCGTCGTGCTGGGCACCGTCGATCACCCAGCCTATCAGGCGGCGGACATCGTCCTCCCCATCGCCACCATGGCGGAGGAGCATGGCAGCTACGTCAATCGCGACGGCCGGGCGCAGGTGTACCGCCAGGCCAAGGCGTCTCCGGGCATGGCCCGGCCGGCGTGGTGGGTGGCCGCCGAGGCCGCCGGGCGTCTGGCCGAGGGCCGCGCCGTCCCGGCGACTGCCGGGGACGCGATCGTCATGCTGGGCCAATCGATCCCCGCCTTGGCCGGACTGACTTACCAGAGCATGGGCTTCACCGGGCGGCCGGTGGCTTCGGCCGCGGCCAGCGGGGTGGAGTCATGACGCCGGAATTCAAGGGATTCATGCTTCTGAGCGTGTTGAAGATGCTGGTAGTGTTTGGGGTGGTGCTGGTGAGCGTGGCGCTCCTCACACTGCTGGAGCGGAAACTCTCAGCCTGGATCCAGAACCGAATCGGCCCCAATCGCGCCGGCCCGGGTGGTCTGCTGCAGCCGGCGGCCGACGGCCTCAAGAACATGCTCAAGGAAGAGGTCATGCCGGCCAAGGCAAACCCGATTCTCTTCACCATGGCGCCGGCCATGGCGTTCATACCCGCCATGCTGTTGTCGGGCGTCATCCCGTTCGCTGCCCCGTGGGCCATCAACTTCGATTTTACCCTCCCTCTGTTGGGCCGGTTCGTGCATCAGGGACTGATGCCGATGATCGTGGCCGATCTCCCGGTAGGATTTCTGTTCGTGTTGGCCATCAGTTCCCTCGGGGTATACGGAATCGTGATAGCGGGTTGGTCGTCCAACAACAAGTACAGCATGCTCGGCGGGCTGCGCGCCAGCGCCCAGATGGTGTCCTACGAACTGGCGATGGGGCTGGCGCTGATCCCGGTGTTGCTCATGTCCGGCAACGTGTCGTTCACCAGCATCATCGCCGAGCAGCAAACGGGCATGTGGTACGTCCTTCCGCTGTTCCTCTCCTTCTTCGTCTTTCTCGTGTCCGGATTTGCCGAGACCAACCGGTTGCCGTTCGACATGCCCGAGGCGGAATCGGAACTGGTGGCGGGGTACCACGCGGAATACAGCGCCATGAAGTTTTCGATGTTCTTCATCGCCGAGTATGCCGGCATGATCACCATCGCGGCCATGACCGTGACGCTGTTTTTCGGCGGTTGGGACATCCCGCTCACCGCGTGGGACGACGCCGGCGGCTCCTCTATCGTCGTGGCCGCAACGGGCCTCGCCTTCGTGTTGAAGACGTTTTTCTTCCTGGTGCTGTTCATGTGGGTCCGCTGGACTTTGCCTCGGTTCCGCTACGACCAGGTGATGGCGCTGGGTTGGAAGTTCATGATCGAGCTGGCCACGGTGTACATCGTCGTCATGGCGCTGGCCATCCATGTGGTCGAGCGGGTGTTGGGCCTGACCAATCCGTGGATGATCGGCGCAAGCTACACCGCGCTGAACGTGGTCCTCGCTTATCTGGTGTTCGTGGTGCTCGACCGCGGGCTGATCATCAGCGGGTCGGTGCCGCGGCGGCCTGCGGCCGGCGTGATGGAGGAGGGGTAGTGGCGATCACGGTCAAGGTCATGAAGCGGCCCACGCAAGAGATCAGCTACGTGCGGGCGGCCCTCAAGGGGATGTCGCTCACCTTCAAGCATATGCTGCAGCCAAGCGTGACCATGCAGTACCCCGAAGAGAAGAGCCAGGACGACTGGACCATCAGCCAACGGTGGCGCGGGACTCACCGCATGCTCACCGATGAGGAAGGCCGCTCCAAGTGCGTGGCCTGCGGGCTGTGTCCCCAGGTCTGCCCGGCCAACTGCATCAAACTGGTGGCGGGCGAGGACGAAAACGGCAACCGCTATCCGTTGATCTACGAGATCGACGAGTTTCGCTGCGTGTTCTGCGGATACTGCCAGGAGGTGTGCCCCGAGGAAGCCATTCACGTCGGGGTGCACTACGAGAACTCCGAATACGAACGAGCCCGGTTCGTGTACGACCTGGAACGGTTGCAGGCGCAAACCCACCCGGTGTCGACGTTGTGGGACCCCTCCGATCCCAGGGGCGAATGACCGTGGTCCAGATCGTTTTCTACGTGTTCGCCGTCGCCGCCGTCATCGGGGCGATCATGTGCATCACCCAACGAAATCCGATCGCCTCGGCATTCTGGCTCGTCAGCGTCCTGATGTCCCTGGCGGGGGTGTTCGTGCTCCTGCAGGCGCAGTTCATCGGGGTCATGCAGGTGTTGGTGTATGCCGGCGCCATCATGGTGCTGTTTCTGTTCGTAATCATGCTGCTGGACCTCGGCGGCAAGACCAGCGACCGGCGCGGGGCGCCCAGTTGGGTGCTCGCCGTGGTCGTAGGCGGGGCGATCACAGTGAGCATGGCCCAACTGGCCGACTACACCCCCGATCAACTGGCCCACGAAATTTCGGGCTCCACCGAGCTGAACGCCGACGTGGTCCTGCTCGAGGGCCAGCGGCTGCAGGAAGCGATCGAGGCGCGCGGGGTCGTCGGCGCCATCGCCGAGCCGTTGTTCGGGTTCTATCTCATCCCGTTTCAGATCACCGGTCTGCTGCTGCTCACCGCGGTCGTGGGTGCCGTGGTGCTGGCCAAGCGGAGGATATGATGCTCCTGGGCCCCTCGTTGGCGTTGTCGGCCGTCCTGTTCGGTATCGGGGTTATCGGCGTGTTGGTACGCCGGAACGCCATCGTCATCTTCATGTGTGTCGAGTTGATGCTCAACGCCGTCAACCTGAGCTTCGTGGCACTGTCCCAGTACCACGGGGTCGGCGGGCGAGTGATGGTGTTCTTCGTCATGACGGTCGCGGCGGCTGAGGCGGCGGTGGGTCTGGCAATCATGATCGCCGTCTTCCGCCACCTCGAGTCCGTCGATCTCAAGAACATCAACCTGCTGCACGGTTGATGCTCCTGACCCTCGCCGGCCCCGCTGCCCAAGCCCTGGAGGCCGTACCCCGCTGGCTGGTTCTCCATCCGCACTGGGTGTGGCTCACCGTGGCGCTCCCGCTCGCCGGGTTCCTGATCAATGGCAAGCTGGCCATCGCGGCCAGCGGTCCGGTGCCCTTGCTTCCGCCGAAGTTGGCGCAGCGGATCACCGAGATGGTCCGCCGGTACCAGCACGGCATTGTGACGGTGGTTGGCACCGGGGTACTGCTGGCCGCCTTCGTCGTGTCGCTGATGCTGTTCCTCGGCTTCCAGTTCCTCGACACCCAGTCGGCCTACGTGCTGCGGCTCTGGTCGTGGATTCCGGTCGGCCGATTCCAGGTGGACATGGCCTTACAGGTCGACCAGCTGTCGCTCGTCATGCTCCTCGTCGTGACCGGGGTCGGCAGCCTGATCCACCTGTTCAGTGTGGGGTACATGCGGGAAGATCCGGGATACGCCCGGTACTTCGCCTACCTGAACCTGTTCATCGCCTTCATGCTGGTCCTGGTGCTGGGGTCCAGTTTCCTGGTGATGTTCATCGGGTGGGAAGGCGTCGGACTCTGCTCCTACCTGCTCATCGGGTTCTGGTTCGAGGACAAGGCCAACTCCGACGCGGGCAAGAAGGCGTTCCTGGTAAACCGGATCGGCGACGTGGGGTTCATGATCGCCATGTTCATGATCTGGACCACCGTCGGGTCGCTCGACTTCAGCACCGTGCTCCGGGAATTGCCGGCCGCCGTTCCGGTCGGTGGCGCGCTGATTACCGCCATCACCATGTTCCTGTTCCTGGGCGCCACGGGGAAGTCGGCCCAGATTCCCCTCTACGTGTGGCTGCCCGATGCCATGGCCGGCCCCACACCGGTCTCCGCCCTGATCCACGCCGCCACCATGGTCACGGCGGGCGTGTACCTGGTGGCCAGGACCGGCGTGTTGTTCGCCATGGCGCCCATTTCGAGCACCATCGTCGCCGGGGTTGGGGTGGTGACCGCTCTGTTCGCGGCCTCGATGGCGCTCCGTCAATACGACATCAAGAAGGTGTTGGCCTATTCGACCATCTCCCAGCTGGGCTACATGTTCCTCGGTGTGGGGACGGGAGCCTTCGCCGCGGGCATCTTCCACCTGATCACCCACGCCTTCTTCAAGGCGCTCCTGTTCCTGGGAGCCGGCAGCGTCATCCACGCCATGCACCACGCCTATCATGAGGTCCATTCGTCAGAGGACGCCCAGGACATGCGCAACATGGGCGGCCTTCGGAAGGCGATGCCGTGGACCACGGTGCTAATGTGGATCGCCGCGCTGGCCATCGCCGGCATGCCGTTGTCGGGCTTCTTCTCCAAGGACGAGATCCTGGCATACGCCTTCGGCCGCGGCCACGACAACCCGGTGTTCTATCTCTACTACGTGCTGGGCATTGTTACCGCCCTGATGACAGCGTTCTACATGGCCCGGTTGATGGCCATGACCTTCCACGGGAAGAGCCGGACCGGGGCCGATGCGGAGCCGTACCTGCATGAGGCGCCGTGGATCATGACCGGGCCGCTGGTCGTGCTGGGGATTCTCACCGTGTTCGGTGGCATGATCAACCTCCCCACGTGGGCCGGAGGCCACCACTGGCTCCAGTCGTGGCTGTTGCCGATCACCGCCACGGCCGAGATGTACCTCCGTCCCGAACTGCCACACGGCACCACCGAATATGTCCTGATCGGATTGGCGCTCACCGCGGCGCTCGTGGGCCTGGTGGCCGGGTACCGGCTGACCGTGGGGCAGACCATTGTGCCGGCCAGGGACGCCCCCGAGGAGCGTGGCTTCTGGAAGGTGTTGTATCACAAGTACTATGTGGACGAGCTGTACGACGCTGTCATCGTCCGTCCCCTGATCCTGTTCTCACAACGGTTCCTGTGGAAGGGCGTTGACACCCGCGTGGTCGACGGCGTGTTCGTCAACGGGTCTGCCGGTATCTCCCGCTTTCTGGGGCAGATCGGCAGTCGCTTCCAGACCGGACAGCTGGGATTCTATGTGCTCCTGTTTGTGCTGGGCGCCCTGTGGATTCTGCGGGCCATGGTGGGAGGGGGCTAGATGACGGACTTCCTCTCGTCCCTGGGCTACGCCCAGTGGATCATTCCCGTACTCCTCCTGGTTCCCGTAGCCGGGATACTGCCCATTCTGCTGGCCCCGGCGGCCCAGGCCAAACGTATTGCGTTGGTGGTTTCCACGGTGGTGTTCGTGGTGTCGCTGGGGTTGTGGTGGGCCTTCGACGCCACCTCCGGCAACTTCCAGTTTGCCGCGACCCTGCCGTGGATGCCATTCTGGGGCATCTACTACCGGGTGGGGATCGACGGCATTTCCCTGTTCATGGTACTGCTGTCCACGGCCATGATGCCGTTGGCGGTGTTGGGAAGCTGGCACTACATCACCAAGGCGGAGCGGGGGTACTACGCTCTGTTGCTGGCCATGACGTCCGGCATGGTGGGCGTGTTCGTGGCGCTCGATTTATTCCTGTTCTACTTCTTCTGGGAACTGATCCTCATTCCGATGTACTTCATCATCGGCGTGTGGGGCGGCCCCAACCGGCTGTACGCCACCATCAAGTTCTTCCTCTACACCATGTTCGGGTCCCTGCTGATGCTGGTGGCGATCCTCCTGATGGTGTGGCAGACCGCCCACACGACCGGCATCGTGTCTTTCGATTACGCCTTCCTTCTCGAGCACGCCGGTGAGTTGGGATCGGCGGCCCCGTGGTACTTCGCCGCGTTCGCCCTGGCGTTCGCCATCAAGGTGCCGATGGTGCCGTTCCACACCTGGCTCCCCGACGCCCACACGGAAGCCCCCACCGCGGGGAGCGTACTTCTGGCCGCCGTGCTGCTGAAGATGGGCACCTACGGATTCCTGCGGTTTGCCGTGCCGTTGTTCCCGGACGTGGCCATGAGCCCACCGGTAACCGCGCTGTTCATCTCGCTCGCGGTCATCGGCATCATCCACGGGGCGCTCGTGGCCATGGTACAGCCTGACGTCAAGCGATTGGTGGCCTACAGTTCGGTCAGCCACATGGGGTTTGCCATGCTCGGTATCTGGGCGGCCACGGTGCAGAGCGTTCAGGGTGCCCTGATGGTCATGATCGGCCACGGCCTCGCTACCGGCGCCTTGTTCTTCCTGGTGGGCATGCTGTACGAGCGGCGTCACTCACGGATGTTCGCCGACTTCGGCGGGCTGGCACGGGTGATTCCTCTGTTTAGCCTCATGCTGACCATCACCGCCCTGGCTTCGATCGGGTTGCCGGGCCTCAGCGGCTTCGTCGGCGAATTCCTCGTGCTCCTCGGCAGTTTTGAAAACCATCCGTGGGCCACCGGCATCGCCACGACGGGCGTCGTCTTCGCAGCCGCTTACATGTTGTGGGCGGTACAACGGATCATCTACAACCCGCTGGTCCAACCCGAGAACAAGGCGCTGGCCGGACACGATCTCAATCTTCGCGAGGTGCTCGTCGTGCTTCCGTTGATCTTCGGGATGATCTGGCTGGGACTGTATCCCAAACCGGTCCTCAGACGCATGGAGGCGGCAGCAACCAGGTTTGTCGAATTCTCCATTCCGCGGGCGGTGACGGTCCAGACAGCCGACGGGTCCGAGACTGAGGGCGCCAAGTGAACACCCTCGACCTCTTGACTCCCCTGGGTGCGCTGTTCGGTCTGCTACCGGAAGTGATTATTACCATCACCGCCTGCATCGTGTTCCTGGTGGCGGGATGGCGGGGAAGCACGCCGGCCGGCAGCCGCCTGGCTGGGTGGATCAGCCTCGCCGGCATCGTCCTGAGCGGTGTGGCCCTGTCCTACCTCTGGTTGGGTGGTTTTTCCCCCAGTGGCATTGCTCACATGGTGGCGCTGGATCCGTTCCGCTACGCCTCGCTCGGCATCCTCCTCATCGTGGTCGGGCTCACCATTGGGATATCGCTGGGTTACATGGAGCGTGAGCGCCTCCTGGCACCGGAGTACTACGGGCTGATCCTGCTGGCGGCCGTCGGCATGATGCTCCTCGCCGGCGCCGTGGATTTCATCGTCTTGTTCCTCGGGCTCGAGGTCATGTCGGTCGCGGCCTACGTCCTGGTGGCGTTCGACCGGCGCAGCCCAGCCTCCGCCGAGGCGGGGCTCAAGTACTTTCTCATCGGCGCCTTTGCCTCGGCGTTTCTGCTGTACGGCATCGCGCTGCTGTACGGCGCCACCGGGACCACCAATATCATCCTCGTCGGAGTGCAACTCTCGTCCGGAACCGCCAGCCTCCTGAGCGCGCTTGGGGTCGGCATGCTGCTCATCGGCTTTGCCTTCAAGGTGGCGGCCGTTCCATTCCACATGTGGGCCCCGGATGTGTACGACGGCGCACCAACGCCGGTGACGGGACTCATGGCCACCGGCATCAAGGCGGCCGCGTTCCTGGCGCTGATCCGTGTCCTCATGCAGGGGCTGGCGCCGGTCGAGGCCCTGTGGCAACCGGTCATTTCCACACTGGCCATCCTCACGATGGTCATCGGCAACCTGGTGGCGCTGAGCCAGCGCTCCATCAAGCGAATGCTGGCCTACTCCTCCATCGCCCACGCCGGGTACCTTCTGGTGGCGGTGTGGCCCGGCAGCCGGCTGGGAGCTGCGGCTCTCCTCATGTACCTCCTCGCCTACGGGATCACGACCCTGGCCGCCTTCGGCATCCTCGCCATGTTGGGCCGTGGTGGTGAGCGGGACGTAACGGTCGACGACATCGCCGGTCTGGCATCGCAGCGGCCGTGGATGGCCTTCGCCATGGCGATCTGCATGTTGTCGTTGCTCGGCTTTCCGGGGACGTTCGGGTTCATCGCCAAGTGGCTGGTCCTCTCTTCCGCCGTGTTCGAGGGGCAGTGGCTCTTGATGGTGGTTATGGTGCTGGCCAGCGTGGTGTCGGCCGGCTACTATCTCCCGGTCATCATGGCGATGTACATGCGCGATGCCGAGCCCGGCGTGACCTACTCCGGTGTCACCGTGTGGGGCGCCGCCGCCGGTGTGGTGGCGGTGGCGATCGTCGGCATTATCCTCTTGGGGCTGTGGCCCCCGGACCTGATCGACCTTTCCATGGAAAGCGCGGCTGCTCTGTTCCAAAGGTCCATGCCGGTCGCGATCCAGTAACATCCCAGAGCCAGTGATTCCGCAATCCATCTTCCGTCAATACGACGTCCGCGGCCTAGTGGGCGAGGAACTGACGCCGGACATGGCCCACGCCCTGGGCGCGGCCTACGCCACCCTGGCCGCGGAGCGGCTGGGCCGGCCGCCGCGTGTGGCTGTGGGGCGGGACAACCGGCCCTCGGGTGCCGCGCTTGCCGCCGGACTGCGCGAAGGCCTGGTTGCCGCCGGTGCCGTGGCGGTGGACGTGGACATGGTGCCGACCCCGGCACTGTATTTGGCCGTGAGCGTCCTCGAGGCTGACGGCGGTATCCAGGTCACCGGATCGCACAATCCCCCGGAGTTCAACGGGTTCAAGCTGGTGCTCGGCGAGGAGTCGTTACATGGCGAGGACATCCAGGCGCTCTACCGGCTGATCGCCGACGGTCGCCTGGTGGAGCGTGAAGGCGGCTCGGAACAGACCGACGGGTCGATCCTGGGTGCCTATCGCGAGGCCATCATGGCGCGTAACGAGTTGACCCGCCCGGTGCGGGTGGTGGTCGATTGCGGCAACGGCGTCGCCAGTCTGGTGGCCGTTTCGATTCTGCGTGGCGTTGGCGCCGAGGTGATTCCCCTGTTCTGCGAGTCAGACGGCAACTTCCCCAATCATCATCCCGATCCCACGGTGCCCGAAAACCTGGTCGATCTGCAGGAAGAAGTGCGCCGCAGCGGCGCCGAATTGGGGATCGCCTTGGATGGCGACGGGGACCGCATCGGGGCTGTGGACGAGACAGGTACCATCCGCTGGGGGGACCAGCTTATGGTGGTCTTCGGGCGTGACGCAGTGCGGCGATTCGGCAGGGGTACGCCGGTCGTCTTCGACGTGAAGTGTTCCGACATCCTCCCGCGGGAGTTGAAACGCGCGGGCGCCGAGCCGGTGATGTGGAAAACGGGCCACTCGCTCATCAAGGCCAAGATGAAGTCGACCAACGCTCCGCTGGCCGGCGAGATGAGCGGCCACATCTTCTTCGGCGGAGACTACCTCGGGTTCGACGACGCCCTGTTCGCCGCCGCGCGGCTGCTGGAGATCGTCTCGCGCGGTCCCGGCGGGCTGGCGCCGTTGTTGGCCGATCTACCAGAGACGTTCGTGACACCCGAGATTAGAGTGGCTTGCGCCGACGACATCAAGTTCGGCATCGTCGAGCGCGCGGCTCGGTACTTCGCCGATCGCTACCAAGTAAATACCATCGATGGGGTGCGCATCGAGTACGACCACGGGTGGGGACTTCTCCGTGCGTCGAACACCGAGCCGGTTCTGGTCCTGCGATTCGAAGCAACCAATCACGACGCCCTGGAGAGCTACCGCGCGGAAGTCATGAGCTGGCTGCGGCAACAGGGCGTCGAGGTGTAACACCGTGGTCAGGCGCGGCCGTGCCGTAATCCTGGTGGTGGCCGCAGTCGTGGTCTCGTTGTTCTTGGGTCGCCGGCTGAGCGTGATTCTCAGCGACTACTGGTTCGGCAACCTGATCTCTCCGGACGCCGGCACGTTTCTTCTTCAGTTCCATGCTCTGAGGGCCCTCCTCGACGGCGCGGGGGTCCTCGTGGCCGGCACCTGGTTCATCGGCAACCTCTTCGTTGTCTACCGGGCACTAGGCACGGTTCAGGTTCCCCGGTTCCTGGCCAACATCGAGTTTCGCGAGACCCTCACCCCCAACGTCCTCCTCGGCATCACCGTCGCCCTGGGCGGGATACTCGGCGTGATGGTCGGGCTAGGTGCGTCCGAATGGTGGGCCGATCTGGCGCTGGCGTGGCAGGGCGCCGTGTTCGGGGTCACCGATCCGCTGCTGGGACACGACTTGGGGTTGTACCTGGCCCAACTCCCGTGGTGGCGGACCTTGCGCGGATTCTGCCTGTTCCTCGTCGTGGCTGGCCTCGTCTTGGTGCTGCTGCTGTACACCGTGATTGGCTCGACGCGCCTGGTGAAAGGGCGGCTGGCAATTTCCAACCACGCCCGGGCACACCTGGGGGCTCTGCTGGCCGCGCTGGCTCTTTGCCTGGCGTGGGGCTATGTCCTGCTGCCTCTCGAGACCGTGGCCGGCCTGCACGGGCCCGAGACCGCCGGCTCATGGGCCATGCGGACAACAGCGACTCACGTGCTGACGGGCACCGCTCTCGCCGTGTCGGCCCTGTCGTTGAGGTGGGCCCTACGGCCGAGGCACGCGCTGGTCCTGGCCGCGTGGATCGTGTTGCCGGTCGCGTCGTTCATCGTCCAAGTGGTGCTCCCCAGGCTGGCGGCTGACGACACCCCCGCGTTCCGGCCGGAGGTGCGCGAGTCGCTGGAGCGCCAGGCGTTCGCCCTGGAGTCGCTGGAAACGGAGACCGTGGCGGCGTCGGGCGGCGTCCCCATCGGTATTCCGTTGGTCGAGCCGTGGTCGCGGCCAATGATTCGCCGGTTGATCGAAGTGGATTCCGCGCGCCTGGTGGGGATGGCTCAGGCCACCTTGACTACCAAGGGTGTAGCCCGGCCCGTGTGGCTGACGGTGGCGGAATCGAATCGAGGGATATCGATATCCGCCATCGCGGCGGATCGTACCACGGCCGCCGGCGGGGCCATGTCGTTTCAGATGGGGGATACCACGGCGTACCCCTCGGTGTTGACCCTGGGCGTCCTGGACTCGACAGCCGGCGCCTCCTGGCCCGGGGCGCCCGCCTACCACATCGGCACCGACGACCGTGGCGTGCCCCTCGATAGCTGGGTCCGGCGCGTGGTGCTGGCCTGGGGACTCCAGGTGGTGGATCTGCTGGGTGACCTCCCCGACGGCGCCACGCTGAGCTGGCACCGTGATCCAATCCTCCGGGCCTCCCGCCTGGCGCCGTTCGCCCGGTGGGGTGACGCCCAGCCAGTGTGGCACGACGGGCGTCTGTGGTGGCTGGTGACCGGGTTCGTGTTGAGCGAGACGTTCCCCGGGGTGGAACCGGTAGCGTGGGGCGGGAGACCGTCCCGGCTGATGCGGCCAGGGTTTCTGGCGGTGATCGAGGCGGACAGCAAGGAAACCAGCCTGTACTTGGTACCGGGGGCCGGCGTGGTGGCCCAGAGCTGGGCGGCGCTGGCCGGTCCCATGGTGCAGCCGACCTCGGCCATTCCACCAAGTCTCCTGAGGGCGTACCGGTATCCTCCGTCGATGGCTGAAATCCAGGCCCGCGTTCTGAGCCTGCCATGGTGGAACGTCGGCCTTCCCATTCGAGAACTGGGCGACGGGCAGCCCCGTGTTGCCGGCATCGACGTTGGGTGGGTGGCGCCGGGACAACCGGGATTCACGGCCGTGTATCACCGCGGGTCTTCCCGCCGTCTGAGCGCGCTGCTGACGGGCCACATGGCGGACGGGGTACCGTTTCTTCGGTTGGCGCTGGTGGATAGTGTTGCCGGCGCGGCCACCCCGGCCCTGTTGCAGCAGCGATGGGCGCGCTTCCCCCTGTTCGAGCAGATCCGGGACTCGGTGCGGCAGGACGGGAGCAGCCTGGCACCCGGGCGGGTGAAGTATTCCCGCGAGCCCGGCGGCATCGTGGCCCAGGCACCCCACTATGCCGTGCGCGACGGGGTCCGGGCTCGGGTGGCGTGGTATAGTCTCGCGGTGGGCGAGCGACTGGGCGCCGGACGTACCTCCGAGGAGAGTTGGCGCAACCTGACTGGCGCCGGAGTACCGGTCCCTCCGGGCAGGGGGGCCGGCACTCCCTTCGACGAGGCCCAGGGGTGGATGCGGATCGCCGATTCGGCGCTCATGGCGGGAGACTGGGAGACATTCGGCCGGGCTTTTGGGGCTCTGCGTGAGCTTCTGCGGGAACCGGAACGGTGACCGGGCGGGCTTTCCCGCCGGGGTTCATCCACGGGTTGCTTCCGCTCTCACCTTCACGGTAGCTTGACGGGCTATATGTCAACCGCCGACCCCGGGCAGCGTTCCCGAACGGTAGTCGTGGCCCTGGGGGGCAACGCGCTGGCACCGTCGGGGGAACGCGCAACCATCACCAATCAGTTCCGCCACGCCCGGCTCAGTGTGGCCCCGTTGGTGGCCTTGGCCCGGGACGGGTGGCGTTTGGCGATCGTACACGGCAACGGACCGCAGGTGGGTGATGCCCTGGTGCGCAACGAGCTGGCCCGGGATCTGGTGGAGCCTCTGCCGCTAGGTGTGTTGGTGGCGGCCACGGCGGGATGGATCGGGTACATGCTGCAGCAATCGTTGCAGAACGGGTTGGCCCAGGCGGGTATCGACCGCTCGGTCATCACGGTAGTGACACAGACCTTGGTCGACGGTGACGACCCACGGCTGGAGCAACCGACCAAGCCCATCGGTTTGGCGTTGACCGAACAGCAGGCGGAGGTCCTGATCGCTCAGGGTGCGGCGGTCGGCCGCGACGGCGATGGGCGCTGCCGCCGGCTGGCGGCGAGTCCCGTTCCGATAGGAATCGTCGAGGCGGATTTGGTCCACCGGTTGGTGGAAGACGGCGTGATAGTCATCGCGGCCGGCGGCGGCGGTCCGCCGGTGGTGGTCCGGGACGGCTGCTTGGACGGTTGTGACGCAGTGGTCGACAAGGACCGGGTTGCCGCGCTGCTGGCGCGGGACCTCGAAGCCGAGGCGCTAGTCATCCTGACCAACGTCGACGCCGTCTATCGCCGCTGGGGGACGCCGGAGGCAGAGCCGATCGGGACCCTCAGCGTGGCGCAGGCGGAGCGGCTGATCGCCGAGGGAGAGTTGGACGAGGGTGGCATGTTGCCAAAGGTGGAGGCCGCTCTGGAGTTTGTTCGGACGGGGGGCGGACGCGCCATCATCGCTCACCTCGAATCCGGGGCGGCTGCGTTGAGCGGAAGAACGGGGACCACGATCCAGAGGAGCTTGTGAATATTCACGAATACCAGGCGCGGGAGTTGTTCCGCCAGGCGGGCATCCCGGTACCCGACGGTGAGGTGGCCACGACTCCGGCAGAGGTCGAGGAGATCGCCCGCCGGCTCGGTGGTGGGGTGGTGGTCAAGGCGCAGGTGCACGCCGGTGGCCGTGGCAAGGCGGGCGGGGTCAAGTTGGCCCAGTCGCCCGAGGAGGCCCGCGCAGCGGCAGAGCAGATCCTCCAGTTGACCATCAAGGATCTGCCGGTCCAGAAGGTGTTGGTCGCTCCCATCGTCGATATTGCCAGCGAGTCCTACCTGGGCATGATCATGGATCGCGAGAGCCAGCGGCCGGTCATCATGGTCAGCCCTGCCGGCGGGATCGACATCGAAGAAGTGGCCGCCACGACCCCCGAAAAGATTTTCAAGCTGGCGATCGATCCCCGATACGGCCTGCTGTCACACCAGGCGATGGGACTCGCCTTTGCATTGTACGACGACATCAAGCAAGTGCGGGCCGCCGCCCGGATCATGGAGCAATTGTACCAGGCGTTCGTCACCAACGGCGCCACGTTGGCCGAGATCAACCCCCTGATCACCACATCCGCTGGCGAGGTGTTGGCGATCGACGCCAAGATGTCGCTCGATGACAACGTGGTGGAACGGCGTCCCGACCTGGAGGCACTGCGCGATGAATCGGCCGAGGCGCCTTCGGAGGTCTTGGCGCGGGAAGCGGGGCTGACGTTCATCAAGCTCGATGGCAACGTCGGCTGCGTCGTAAATGGCGCCGGCTTGGCCATGGCCACCATGGACCTGGTGAAGTACTACGGTGGGGAGCCGGCCAATTTTCTGGACATCGGCGGCAGTTCCAATCCGGAGAAGGTGGTCACCGCTCTCCGGATCATCACCATGGATCCCAACGTCAAGGCGATTCTCTTCAACATCTTCGGGGGCATCACCCGCACCGACGATGTCGCCAACGGCATAGTCGCGGCGCTGGATCAATTCTCCGTCGATGTGCCCATCGTCATTCGCCTGACCGGCACCAACGAGGATGAGGCGCTCGCCATCCTCGAGGGAGTGGGGAAGACCGCACTCAAGGACATGGACGAAGCTGTCAAGCAGGTGGTGCGGGTCGCACAGGAGGCGGCGTGAGCATTTTTGTCGATCGGGAAACGAAACTGGTGGTGCAAGGAATCACCGGACGCGACGGCTCGTTCCACACCCGTCAGATGATGGACTATGGCACCCGAGTCGTGGCCGGCGTGACTCCGGGCAAGGGTGGCCAGCGGTTCGACGATGCGGTACCGATCTTCGACACGGTCGCCGACGCGGTGGCGGAGACGGGGGCCGACGCGTCGGTCATATACGTCCCCCCGGCCTTCGCCATCGGGGCCATGTTCGAGGCCGCCGACGCGGGCGTCAAACTCATTGTCTGTATCACCGAAGGACTTGCCGTCATCGACATGACCAAGGTGCTCCCGTTTCTCCAGGAACGCGGAGTACGGCTGATCGGCCCGAACTGTCCCGGCATAATCAGCCCGGGACAATCCAAGGTCGGCATCATTCCGGGAAACATTTGTGCCCCCGGGAACATCGGCTTGGTGTCGCGCAGCGGCACGCTCACCTACGAAGTGGTGGACCAGCTGACGCGCCACGGCCTGGGCCAGAGTAGTTGCGTTGGCATCGGCGGCGATCCCCTCATCGGCACCAACTTCATCGATTGCCTCGAGGCGTTCGAGAACGACCCGGATACCGAGGGGATCGTGATGCTGGGTGAAATCGGCGGCACCGACGAGCAGCAAGCGGCCGAGTATGTCCGGAATCATCTGACCAAGCCGGTGGTGGGCTTCATCGCCGGGCAGACGGCGCCACCGGGACGGCGGATGGGGCATGCCGGAGCCATCATCTCCGGTTCCTCGGGTACGGCCGCGGAGAAGATGGCCGCCTTCGAGGACGCCGGGATCGCGGTCATGAAACGCCCGGTGGAAGTGGTCGACTTGTTGAAAGCACGCATGTAACCGACAACCCGGAGTCGACCGAGTGCCCGGCCGGGCACCCGGTGCGGCTCGCGATGGAGGCTCTGTGGCGGAATCGACGTTGGGCATCATCAAACCCGATGCCTTCGCTGCCGGAAAGACGGGACGGATCATCGCCCTGCTGGAAGAAGCCGGCTTCGCGGTGCGGGCGGCAAAGACCCGGCGCCTGGCCAAAGCCGAGGCCGAGGCGTTCTATGAGGTTCACCGGGGACGGCCGTTCTACCAGGAATTGGTGGCTTTCATGACCAGCGGGCCGTGCCTGCCGATGGTGCTGGATCGGGATGACGCCGTGGACGAAATGCGCCGGGTCATCGGCGCCACCGACCCCGCGGAGGCGGCCGAGGGCACGGTGCGGAAGCTCTACGCCGAGTCTAAGGGTCGCAACGCGATCCACGCCTCGGACAGCGACAAAAACGCCGCCCGGGAGATCGCCTTCTTCTTTGCGGAAGGGGAACTTGCCGGGCTGGAGGGCTGATCGGGGTCGCTTGACCTAAGTAGCGGTTCCCAATACATTTAGCGGCTATGCTAACAGTCGACCTGAACCGGCTACATGACGGGTCGATCGAGACGACGGGGCAACTCTTGCCGACCGATCCGGCCTTTGAGGGGGTTGATCTCCAGCTGGTCGATCCCGTGACCGTGGAAGGCCGGCTGCAGTTGACCGGCGAAGGGGATTTCTACTGGCACGCGTTTGTGGCGGGCCGGGTCAGGGGAGAGTGCCGTCGGTGCTTGGGGGACGTCTTCGTTCCCATCGACATCGAGATCCGGGTGCTGTTCAGCAGCGATCCCGAGACGGTCGAAGACCCCGGTGTGTACCCGCTCGGCAAGGGTGCCGCGGAACTGGACCTGGGGCAGGCGGTATGCGAGGAACTGGCGCTGGCGGTGCCAGGTTTCCTAGTGTGTCGCGACGATTGCGCCGGGTTGTGCTCCCGATGCGGAGCGAATCTAAACGACGGGCCGTGTCCCTGTGGGGAACCGGCCGCAACAGTTTGAGGGTGAGTCATGGCAGTTCCCAAGAGACGGACGTCCAAATCACGCAAGCGGCTCCGCCGTACGCACCACCGGGTCAAGGGCATCCCGTCCCAGGCCTGTCCCCGCTGTGGTGAGCCCAAGCTGCCGCACCGAGTGTGCGGGACCTGCGGGTTCTATCGCGGCAAGAAGATGATTGAGGTCGAGGACAGCTGAGGGTGATCCGCATCGCGCTGGACGTGATGGGCGGCGATAACGCGCCCGCCGTAGAAATCGAGGGCGTGTCACGTGCCTTGGCCGAACTCGGCGAAGACGTAATGATCCAGCTGGTGGGCCTTCCATCCGTCATCGAGGCGGAGCTGGCCCGGCACCCGGAACTCGACCGATCGCGGATCGAGATCGTCGAGGCGACCGAGGTCATCGGCCAGGCCGACAAACCGCTGGTTGCCATCCGCAGGAAACAGAACTCGAGCATCGTGCTGGGGTTGGGTCTGCAGAAGGCAGGCAAGTCCGACGCGTTCGTGTCGTCGGGCAACACCGGCGCCATCCTGGCAGCCTCCACCTTGTTGTTACGCCTGCACACCGGCGTGGAGCGCGCCACGGTCGCCACCCCGTTTCCCACGGCCGACCGTCCGGTCATAGTGCTGGACGGCGGCGCCAACGTCGACTGCAGTTCCCGGGAGCTGCAGAGCTTCGCCTATCTCGGCAGCGTCTACGTGCGCGATATCCTCCGGGTGCCCAAGCCGGTCGTCGGCTTGCTCAACATCGGCGAAGAGGACGAAAAGGGAAACGCGGTCACCAAGGAAGCTCACCGCCTGCTGCTGGAGAGCGACGAGCTCAACTACATCGGCAACATCGAAGGCAACGACATTATCGCCGGGCACTCCAAGTTCGGCCACGTCGACGTCGTCGTGTGCGACGGGTTCGTCGGCAACATCGTACTCAAATTCTACGAATCGGTGGCTCGCTTGGTCCTCAGGTTGGTCAAGGACAACGCGCCCGATATCCTGGAGCGGGACGATGTCCAGGAGGTGTTCCGGGTGCTCGATTATTCCCAGTACGGTGGCGCCCCGTTGCTGGGCGTCAAGGGCGTTGTCATCATCTGCCACGGTTCGTCCAGCGCCAATGCCATCAAGAACGCACTGCGCGTCGCGGTCCAATCGGTCGAGGCCGGCCTAAGCGACCACATCGCCGCTACGTTCTCCGCCCGAGAGGCGGCGAGCCGGGCATGATTCAGCGACCCATCGCCCGCATCTCCGGATTGGGTGTCGCCGTTCCGTCAGGCATACGCACCAACGCCGATTGGGAGGCGGCCCTCGACACTTCCGATCAGTGGATCGTCGAACGCACCGGAATTCGCGAGCGGCGCTGGGCCGGCCCCGAGGACACGGTAGCCAGTCTGTCGAAGACGGCGGCTGACTTGGCGTTGGAGCAGGCCGGTATCGGCCCCATGGATCTCGGTGGCATCATCCTCGGCACCGCGACCCCCGACCGGCTTCTGCCGTCCACGGCGTGCGACCTGCAGGCCCTCCTCGGTGCGGAAAACGCCGCCGCGTTCGACATCGCCGCGGCGTGTCCCGGCTGGCTCTACAGCCTTACCGTGGCCGAGGGCCTCATCGCCGCGGGACAGGCCGAGCACATCCTGGTCGTCGGGGCGGAAAAGCTGTCCACCATCACCGACGAGACCGATCGCTCGACCGCTATTCTGTTCGGCGACGGGGCCGGCGCCACTGTCATCAGCGCCTACAGAAATGAAGCCAACGGCGGCATCCTGTCGACGTTCATCCGTTCGGACGGTCGGTTGGCCTCGTTGCTCTATCGGCCTGGGGGCGGCTCAACCCGGCCGTTCAGCCAGGAGGTGCTCGACGACCGGTCCCACTTCATGAAGATGGCCGGCCGGGAGGTGTTCAAAGCCGCCGTGCGGGCCATGACCCAAGCCTGCGACGAGGCCATTCAGCGCGCCGGCGTTGCAGCCGAGGACATCGACCTGATGGTGCCGCACCAGGCCAACATCCGCATCATCGAGGCGACCGCAAAGCACACCGGTATGCCGATGGACAAGGTGATGGTCAACATCGACCGGTTCGGCAACACCTCGGCCGCGTCGATCCCGCTGGCGTTCGATCAGGCCATCAACGAAGGGCGCCTGGAGCGGGGCATGTTGATCCTGTTGGTGACGTTCGGCGCAGGCTTCACTTGGGGCAGCTCCGTGGTCCGGTGGTGACCATGCTGCTGTGTCCCGGACAAGGGGCGCAGAAGGTAGGGATGGGCCGCGATCTCGCCGAGCGGTTTCCAGCGGCCCGTGACACGTTCGAGGCGATCGACGAGGCGCTCGGCGTCGCCCTGTCGCGCATCATGTGGCAGGGTCCGGCCGAGGAGTTGATCCGGACCCACAACGCCCAGCCTGCGATCCTGGCCCATTCAGCGGCTGTCCATGCCGTGGTCAAGGACCGGCTGCAGGAGGTGGCCGGGGCCGCCGGGCACAGCCTGGGAGAGTACAGCGCCTACGTCATGGCCGGGTCCCTGACCCCAACGGACGCAGCCCGTCTGGTGCGGCGGCGCGGTGAGTTGATGCTCGAGGCTGGGCAGGCACGGCCCGGAGCGATGGCGGCGGTCCTGGGACTCCCCACCGAAGAGGTCGAGGTAGCTTGTGGCGAGGCGGGGACGGCAGACGAGGTGGCGGTCGCCGCCAATCTCAACGCTCCGGATCAGACGGTCATTTCCGGCGATCCCGACGCCGTTGCCCGGGCGGGAGAGGGGTGCAAGACGCGTGGAGCCAAGCGGGTACTGCCGCTGAAGGTGAGCGGCGCGTTCCATTCGCCGCTCATGGAACCGGCCGTGGCGGGACTGGCGGAAGCCCTCGCGGCGGTACAGTTTGACGATCCCGGCATTCCGGTGATCGCCAATGCGTCTGCCCGGCCGGTGAGCACCGCGGTCGATGCCGTGCGCCAACTCGAGGCCCAACTCACGGCCCCGGTCCGATGGGCGGACAGCATGCAGGTAGCGGCCGGCCTGGCTGATGAGGTCACCTTCGTCGAGGTAGGGCCGGGGAGCACCCTGTCCGGTCTGCTCAAACGCATTTTGCCGTCTCCCGCGTCGATCACACTGGGGACGGCCAACGAAGTCGAGGCGTTCCTGACATGAGTATTACCATCGACCTGACGGGACGGACCGCGCTGGTGACCGGGGGGACGCGCGGCATCGGTTTGGCCGTGGCCAAGCAATTGGTCGAGGCGGGCGCCCGGGTTGCGGTGATGAGCCGCAACGCCGAACAGGCCCGGGCGGTAGCGGCCGAATTGGGCGCCGGCATGATCGGGGTCGGATGCGACGTAACCGACGGGCAACAGGTGGAGGCCGTGGTAGTAGAGGTCACCGACCAGCTCGGTGGCATCGACATCCTGGTCAACAACGCCGGCTTTACCCGCGACAATATCTTGCTGCGGATGGCGCAGGAGGATTGGGACGACGTGCTGGCCACCAACTTGACGGGCGCGTTCCACATGACGAAGGCGGTCATCAAGGGCATGATGAAGCGAAGGGACGGTCGCATCATCAACGTCACCAGCGTTATCGGCATCACCGGCAATAAGGGACAGGCCAATTACGCGGCGTCGAAAGCGGGGCTGATCGGGTTCACCAAGTCGGTGGCCCGGGAGTATGCCAGCCGCAATATTTTGGCCAATTGTGTCGCCCCCGGGTTCATAAATACCGCCCTGACAACCGGCTTGCCACCGGCGGCGCAAAAGGCGTTATTAGATGGGGTTCCGTTGGGCCGCGTGGGGCAGCCCGAAGACGTGGCCGGGGCAGTCGTGTTCCTGGCCTCTGATTTGGCAGCCTATGTGACTGGCCAAGTGCTGGTCGTCGACGGCGGCATGGTCATCTAGGATTACACGTTCAACCTCGCTGAAGGGTGACACCAAATGGCTGAAGTAACGGAAGAGAAGGTCAAGGATATCATCGTCGAGGAACTCGGGGTCGAGCGTGACAAGCTCACCGACGAGGCCAGCTTCATGGACGACTTGGGAGCCGACAGTCTCGACACGGTCGAACTGGTGATGGCGTTCGAGAAGGAATTTGACATCGACATTCCCGACGAGGAAGCCGAGCAGCTTCGGACCGTCGGTGATGCACTGAAGTATCTCCACGAAAAAACCGGCGAATAGGTGAGTCGCAGAGTGGTCGTGACCGGGCTGGGAACCATCAGCCCGGTCGGTAACACCGTCGATGAGGCGTGGTTGGCGCTGCTCGATGGGCGCTCGGGTGCGGCCGCCATCACCAAATTCGATGCCTCCAACCTCAAGGTCCGGTTCGCCTGCGAGATCAAGGACTTCGACGCCCAGGCCTACATCAGCCGAAAAGAAGTCCGGCGTTACGACAAGTTCGTCCAGTACGCCATCGCCGCCGCCCAACAGGCGGTAGATCACGCGGGACTGAACGCCGGCTTCCCCGACCCGGACCGCACCGGGGTCATCATCGGCAGCGGTATCGGCGGCATGCAGACCTACGAGGACAACTGCAGAGCCTACATCACAGAAGGCCCCGATCGCGTCTCACCGTTCTTCGTTCCCATGTTCATTCCGGACATGGCTGCCGGTCTCGTGTCCATGCGGTTCGGTCTCAAGGGCCCCAACTTCTGCACCGTGTCGGCCTGCGCCTCTTCGGCCAACGCCATCGGCCAGTCGTACGACCTCATCCGCCGGGGCGCCGCCGATGCCATGGTCGCCGGCGGATCGGAAGCCGCCATCACCGGCCTCACCGTCACGGCCTTCGCCAACATGAAAGCGCTGTCGTTCCGCAACGACGACCCCACCACCGCCAGCCGCCCATTCGACAAGGACCGTGACGGCTTCGTCTTGGCCGACGGCGGAGCTATCGTGGTACTCGAGAGTCTCGAACACGCCGAAGCCAGGGGTGCAACCATTCTGGGCGAGATCATCGGCTACGGCCTGAGCGGCGACGCCTATCACATCACCTCCCCGCCGCCCGGCGGCGAGGGCGCGGCCAAGGCCATCCAAGAGTGCCTGGCCGACGGCAACATCGATCTGGCCGACGTGGGCTACATCAACGCCCACGGCACGTCCACCCCGGTGGGAGACGTAGCCGAGACTCGGGCCGTCAAGAGCGTGTTCGGCGATCGTGCCAGGGATCTGATCTTCGGCTCCACCAAGTCGATGACCGGGCACCTCCTCGGCGGGGCGGGAGCCTTTGAATTCATCGTGTCCCTTCTGGTCGTCACCAGGGGGAAGATTCCGCCGACCATAAACCAGTTCACCTTCGACCCCGATTGCGATCTCGACTCCGCCGCCGGCGGCATGGTCGAGCGCGACGTCAAAGTGGCCCTATCGAATTCCTTCGGCTTCGGCGGCCACAACGTGACTTTGGCGGTGATGGGGCCCTGATGGGCCCTGGCGGGCCCGGCGAGGGCAGCGAGAGCAGCGGGGGCAGACCTGTCCGACTGACCGCCCAGTCCCTCTGACCGCCTGTCCTACTGCCTTACCACCCTACCGCCCTACCGCCCTGCCATATAAGTTCCATCGTCCCTTGACGTTGACGACACTGATGGAGCTGGTATGACCCTCGACCCTGCGGCCCTACGCGATGCCGCGTTGCGTCCCATCGCGGAGAAGGTGCTGGCCGAAGAGCGACTCGATGCCACCGACGCCGCGGTACTGTACGGCACGGGCGACATTCTCGGTCTCGGCGCCATCGCCGATTTCGCCAATCAGCGGAGCAACGGCCGCCGGGTGTTCTTCTCGGCCAATCAGCACATCAATCCCACCAACGTCTGTATCCTGCGCAACACCTGCTCCTTCTGTTCCTTCGCACGGATTCCCAAGGAAGAGGGAGCCTACACTCGGACGTTGGAGGAGGTGTTCGAGGAAGCGAGCCAGGCCCACGGCATGCCCACCCGGGAATTTCACATTGTCGGTGGGTTGCATCCCAAGCTGCGCCTAGAGTACTACACTGACATGATCCGCGGGCTCAAGGAGCGGCACCCGGGCGTCTCGATCAAGGCGCTGACCGCCGTCGAGATCGCCCATCTGGCGCGGATCGAAAAGAGCTCCATCGAGGACGTGCTTGGTGCCTTGCGGGAGGCGGGGTTGACCAGCCTCCCCGGAGGTGGCGCCGAGGTGTTCGGTCCCGCGGTCAGGTTCACCATCGCCGAGCGCAAACTCTCGGGCGAGGAATGGATCGAAGTCCACCGGACGGCGCACCGCATGGGGATTCCATCCAACTGCACCATGCTGTACGGACACGTGGAGACCGTCGACGATCGGATCGCCCATCTCATCATGTTGCGCGATCTGCAGGACGATACCGGCGGCTTCCTAACCTACATCCCCCTGGCGTATCACCCGGATCACAACGCCCTCGGCCGGGAACTCGGCCGCGAGGGATCCGCCACCACCGGGTATGAGGATCTCAAGAACATCGCCGTGGGGCGTTTAGTGCTCGACAATATTCCGCACGTGAAGACCCACTGGCCCATGGTGACGCCGGCCATGGCCCAAATCGTTCTCAGCTTCGGCTGCGACGACGTAGAGGGCACCGTGGTGTACGAGCGGGTGTATCACGAGGCCGGTGCCACCACCCAGATGCACATGCAGTACCACGACCTGGTGGACCTCATCCGCCGGGCAGCCCGAAAGCCGGTCGAGCGGGACAGCCTGTATCAGGTGGTCCGGGAAACATTCGAGGATGTCGCGGTTCCTGACAACGGCGGTGCCGGGGTGGTGGGGGTCGCGTGAGGCTGGGTCGTATTCCGTGGATCAACTGCTACCCGATCTACCGGGCCATCGACCGGGGCATCGTTGCCGCGCGTTGTGAGATGATCACGGCCACGGCCGCCGAACTCAACGATCTCCTCGCCGCGGGCGAACTCGACGTGAGCGTCGTTTCCGTGGTCGAGTATGCCCGCAACGCGGCCGCCTATCAATTGTTGCCCGACATGGCCATCTCGTGTGACGGACCCGTCCACAGCGTAGCGCTGTTTTCCCGGCGGCCGCTCAGCGAACTCGAGGGTGCCACTATCCTCCGATCGGCCTCGTCGAGAACCTCTGTTCTCTTGTTGGAACTCCTGTGCCGGCACCGTTGGAGCATTCAGCCACGGTTCGCCACCGTGAGGGCGGAGCCCCAGGATCTGGCCGCACTCGATGGCATGCCCCACGACGCCGTGCTGGTCATCGGCGACGCCGCCTTGATGTTGCGGGCCTCGGGGCGCTATCCAGTCGTCTACGACCTGGGAGCCGAGTGGCACGCCTGGACCGGGCTGCCGTTCGTGTTCGCCGTGTGGGCCGCCCGGCGCGAAGCACCACTGGCGAGCGTGCGAGAGATCCACCGCACGCTGCTCGAGTCGCGCGCCTGGGGGCTCCAGCACCTCGACGAGTTGGCTGGGGAGGCCGCAGCCGAGTCCGGCGTCGATCCCGCAATGTGCCGGGCGTACCTCGGCGATCTGGACTACGCCCTGGGCGAGCGCCATCTGGCGGGCCTCACGGAATTCTTCAGCCGGTTGGTGCGGGACGGCACCGTACCCGACGGCGCGCTTTCATTCATTACGGCGGCATGACGATGAGCCACCAGGTAGATCGGCAATCGGCGGAGTTCAAGGAGTACCTCGACCTGTATCAGCGGGCCAGTCTGCTGGAGTTGGGCGGCCTGGCGGACGAGATCCGCTGGCGGCACCATCCCGAGAACGTGGTCACCTACATCATCGATCGAAACATCAACTACACCAACGTGTGTGTGGCCGACTGTTCGTTCTGCGCTTTTTACCGGCGGCCCAAGGATCTCGAAGGCTACGTCCTGAGCTTCGAGGAAATCGGCGCCAAGATCGACGAATGCAAGGCGCTGGGTGGCGTACAGATTCTCCTGCAAGGGGGGCACAATCCGTACATCCCCTTCGAGTGGTATCTAGACCTCATGCGATACATCAAGGAACACCACCCCATCCACATCCATGGCTTCTCGCCTTCGGAGGTGGTGTTCTTCGGCGAGCGGTTCCGCCTGAGCGTCGCCGATGTCATCGGTCAACTGAAGGCCGCGGGGCTCGATTCCATTCCCGGTGGCGGGGGTGAGATCCTGGTCGACGAAGTGCGCCGCCAGGTCGCCGGCAAGAAAGCGATGACCGACGACTGGCTGGGCGTGCAGGAGGAGGCCCATCGTCAAGGAATGAAAACATCCGTCACCATGATGTACGGCATGGTAGAGTCCGATGCCGACCGCATCGAACACCTCCTCAAGATCCGGGACGTGCAAACCGATAGCGGTGGTTTTACCGCCTTCATCTGCTGGCCGCTGCAACCCGAAGGCACCGAATTGGCCCACATCCCCAAGACCGACGCCGTGGCCTACCTGCGGACCAACGCCATCGGCCGCATAATCTGCCACAACATCCCCAACGTCCAGTCGTCGTGGGTCACCATGGGGCACAAGGTGGGCCAGGTGGCGCTGCGATTCGGGGCCAACGACTACGGCAGCCTCATGATGGAAGAAAACGTAGTGTCGGCCGCCGGCACTACCCACGATGTCACCCTCGCCGAGATGGAACGGATTATCAGGGATGCCGGGTATGAACCCAAGCGGCGGAGGCAGGACTACAGCATCATAGAGCACGAGACGGTAGCGGTATGATGCGGGGCTGCGGGGCTGCGGGGCTGCGGGGCGGTTCTCGATATTCTTGGGATCACCGTGCTGCCCCGCAAACCGCCCCGCCGCCCCGCCGCCCCGCGGCCCCGCGGCGGTCGAAATGAGGGTTGGGATAGGCTACGACTCTCACAAGTTCGTCTCCGACCGTCCTCTGATCCTCGGCGGCCAGACCATCCCGTTCGACAAGGGGCTCGCCGGGCATTCCGATGCCGATGCGGTTGCCCACGCGCTGATCGACGCCATCCTGGGCGCCGCGGCCGCCGGGAACATCGGCAGCCTGTTCCCCGACTCCGACCCTCGCTGGCAGGGCGCCGATTCGTTGGCACTCCTCCGTGCCGCCTACCAGGAGGTCGCGGATCGCGGCTTCGTGTTTCACCAGGCCGACATCACCGTCATCATCGAGCGTCCCAAGCTCGGTCCGCACACGGCCGCCATGGCCCAGGCGTTGGCCGGGGCTTTGGCAGCCGAGGCGGGGACCATATCCATCAAGGCGAAAACCAATGAAGGCATGGGCTTCATCGGCCGGGGCGAAGGTGTGGCGGTGATCGCCGTTGCCACCCTGGAGAGTCGCTGATCGCCGGGTTTCTCGACTGGCTGGCCTTGCTGCCCAGCACCACGGTCTACGCGGTACTCGCCCTGGTGGCGGCGCTGGAGAACGTCGTCCCGATCATCCCCGCGGACACCGTGGTGGCGTTGGGCGCCTTCATGTCACACCGTGGGCTAACCAGCCCGCTGGGAGTGTTCCTGGCCGTCTGGATCGCCAACTGTGCCGGGGCGGTAGCTGTCTACTTGGCCACCTTCCGCTACGGGCGGTCGTTCATGGATACCGCCATCGGCCGGCGCCTGGTGACCCCGGCAGGCATCGCGGTCATCGAGCGAGAGTATGCCCGCTTCGGAGTCGCCGGTATTCTTCTCGCCCGGTTCCTCCCCGGCGTTCGCGCCATCGTCCCGGCTTTCGCCGGCCTGGTGAGGTTGCAACCTTCCCGGGCGCTGATTCCCATCTGTCTGGCATCGGGTATCTGGTACGGCGCCATCACGCTCCTCGCCGCCCGCGTCGGCGCCGAGTGGGATACCATCGTCCGGTGGCTTGCGGGAGTGAATCGGGCCATGGCCGTGGTTGGGGTGGTGGTGATCGCCGCAGTGGCAATCGCCTTCATGCGTCGGCGGCGCGAACGGAGGCGCTACCTGTGGCTCCAGCTCGAGCTGGCTCTGGATAAGGAAGCCCACGGACCCCACGTCAAGCGCGATCCGGCACTGCGGGCGGCGGCCGCGTTGGTGCTGGAACTGGTATATGCCGACGAGGTGCTCGAGCCGGAGGAACGCCGCTTGGTCGAGGCCCACCTGACCGATCGCTGGGACCTCGAACGGCCCCGGGGAGCATCACCGGCGGATCTCCATGCCCAGGCGGACCGCCTGACAGCCCGCTTCAGCCAGGGCCAGCGGCTCGACCTCCTGCGCCGGATGTGGCGGGCCGCGCTGCGCGACGGGCCCCCCGGCGCTCACCAGGAGCGGCTCCTTGGTCGAGCGGCGGCGCTGTTGGGCATCGATCCTCAGGAAGCCACTCAGGTCGCTGGCGACTCCTGGCCCGAAGCCCCACGGCTAGATCCAATAGACGGTGGTCAGCAGTGAATCCACCGCCCCCGCAGCCCCCGCCGCGCGCCGCCCAAGCCGCGCGCGATCGCCGTTTCGGCATCGAGCTGTTCCAGGACTATCTCTCTCTCGAGGCGGGCCACAGCGCCAACACCGTGGTGGGCTACACCCGGGACATCCGCCGCATGGCCGAGTTCGCCGAGTCCAAAGGCGCCACCGGTCCCGGCACTGTTACTCGCGAGATGCTA
>SMVY01000157.1 GCA_004357415.1 Gemmatimonadota bacterium | reverse complement strand
GCCGGAACCCTGTCGAGGTAGGGCACGGCGTCGTCGGGAAATACCTCCATCGCCAGGGTGCGACCGGACACCAGCGGCCCCAGGGCGGCTTCGAGCTCCTGCCAGCGGGCATACGGGACGATCCGGCCCGGGAATCCCTCCATCGGCTGGAGTTCGATCTTGTGCACCACCGCCACCGGCTCCCCCTCCCGGGGGATGAGGACGAACAAGCGCCGGGTAGCCATACCCTCCAACCCCAAGACCCGCGGGGTCACCGGATTGACGCCGTGAAAATCGAACAGCAACCAGCCGTCCACCGCCATCTCGCCCAGGGTGGAGCGGACCGCATCCAGGTCCAATCCCCGCATGTCTGCCATGCCTGCCTCCTAATAAGGATCGTTGATGTCGACCGCTTCCGAGCGCCAGAGACATACCCCTTCGCCCCGGGCACGACATTGCTGGTGCACCATGGCGCCCTCGAATCCAGCCAGCGCCCGCAGCAGCTCGCTCATGGCGGCGCCGATGAACTCACAGGACGCCTCGTTGGCCGGGGAGGCGGCCAATTCTGCCCGGGCGGACAGCCGGTCCACCGTCAGCCGGACCCCCAGCAGCTCCCCGGCGACCACGGCCGCCTTGCGCGATCCCAATCGCCGGCGCCAGCGCCAGCGCCGGGGGATGAGGAACAGCGCCAGGCGCCAGGTTCGGGCCACCGACCGTGCTGCATGGCGGGCGGCGCGCCGGCCGGCGTCGGCGTAGACCAACCGGGCATCGGGTCGCCGGCTGACCAGCTCGAATACCGCCTCCACCTCCGCCGGTTCGACCGCGGTCTTGCGGCGTGCCAGCCCCCGGTACCGGTCAATCTGGGCCGATACCGTGGCATTGAGACCGAGTCGCTTGGCGATGATCTCGGTGCTCAATTCCTCCAGGCCGTCCTCCACGGGACGGTCGAGGTTGCGCATGGCCTCGAGCAGGCTGAGGGGCAGGATGGCTGACGTTCGCTCGGATGTCATCATGGTGTGGGGGCGGAACTTAGCCCCCTCGGCGGGGCCGGGGCCACCCCGGATACCGGGCGCGACATGAAGGTTCCCTGGGCACGAGGTGTCCTCCTTGGTAGGCCAACCAGTCGCCACCCTTCGCCAGCTGCCCCGAGCCTATGCCACCAATAGAGACCGCCGATCAATCCACTCCGGAGTCTTTCGAGCGAGAGGCTCTCCCCCATCTCGACACCTGCTTCCGGGTCGCCTGCCGCTTGACCGGTGACCCGAGCAGGGCGGAGGACCTGGTTCAGGAAACCATGCTCAAGGCCTTCCGGGCCTGGCACCGCTTCAGGCCCGGAACCAACGCCCGCGGCTGGTTGTTGACCATTCTGAGAAACAGTTTCATCAATCAGTACCGCAAGCAGAAACGGGAGCCGATAGGGGTCGACATCGACGCGGTGGATCCCATGGCCATCTACCGCCGGGTCGGCCAGACCGACCCCGAAGGTGAGTTCTTCGGCAAGCTGATCGACCGCAAGGTGTTGGACGCCATCGACAAGCTGGCAATCGAGTTCCGCGAAGTCCTGGTGCTGAGCGACATCGAAGACCTCAGCTACGCCGAGATATCGAGTATGTTGCAGATACCGATCGGAACGGTGAAGTCCCGGTTGTTCCGGGCCCGCAGGCAACTGCAGGGCCAACTTTACGACCACGCGGTGGCAATGGGCTACATATCCCCCCGGGAGCGCCAACTCCAATGACCAAAGTGCCGTCGACGGTAGTGGACTGTGACGAGGCCCTTGAGCTGTTGCACGAGTACCTGAAGCAACAGCTCACTCCGGAGTTGGTCGAGCGAGTGAGAGCTCACATCGAAATGTGCCGCCCATGCCTCTCACACTCACGGTTCGAGGCCAATTACCTCAGAATGCTCGAACACAAGCTCAAGAGCATCACCTGCCCCACCGAGAGTCGTGAGCGAATACTCACCGCCCTCCACGGTGAACCCCCTCTCAGCTGAACCGGTCGCCCTCTGGGCCGCCGCCCTCACCGCGAGCGCCATCGCCGCGGTCGCTTGGCAACTCAAATCCCTGACCGCTCCCGGCGCCGTGGTGGCAACCCTCGTCGGCGTGGCGGTGCTCTCGGGCACCGGGTGGGGTGGCGGCATCGTATTGGGCACCTACTTCATCACCAGCATCGCCGCTTCCCGCGCCTTCCCCTGGGGGAAGCAGTCGCCCACATTCGAGGACAGCCGCCGCACCGCCTGGCAAGTCGCGGCCAACGGGGGCGCCGCCGCAGTGGGCGGACTGATTGGCATGGCCCATGCCGGTCTGGGCTGGTGGATTGTCACCGCCGCGCTCGCCGGGGCGGCCGCCGACACCTGGGCTACCGAGGTCGGCAAAGCGACCGGCGGGACACCCAGAGATCTGCTCACCGGCAAGCCGGTACCGCCGGGAACCAGCGGTGGGGTCACCACGGCCGGTACCGTGGCCGGCGCCGGCGGCGCAGCGGTGATCGGGCTGGTTGCGGGAGCGGTTACCGGGTGGCCCACCTTGGCAGTCGCCGGAGTCGTCATCGGGTTCAGCTCCATGATGGCCGACTCGGTACTGGGCGCGGCTTGGCAGGTGCGCTACGCCTGCCCAGCCTGCCGAGCGGAGTGCGAGGAATCTAGGCACCGATGTGGTGCCGTGGCGGAGTATCAACGGGGAATACCATGGCTCAACAACGACGCGGTGAACATGGCCGCCACCACCATCGCCGCAGGCGCTGGCGGGCTCTGGTGGTGGCTGGCGCGTGCGGCCTCTTGATCGCCGCTTGTGGCGGCGATCAAAAGGCCTCGCCAACCGGACTGGCCGGGGATCCCGTGACGCCACCGGGCCAGGGCGGGGGCGGGGGCGGGGGCGGGGGCCCTGACCAGCTGGTAGGGCAGTGGCTCAACACGCTCATCCTGGAACTGAGCGGCGACTTCCAGCGGATAGAAACGACCTGGGTATTCGGCGGCGATGGCAACTGTTCCCGGACGGTGGAGACGTTCTCGGTCCTGGAAGACCGGCTGCGCTTCAGTCGGCGCAGCTGCACCTACCAGGCCAACACCCGCCAACTGGCCATCCTTTACTCCGACGCCCAGGAAACGGTCCACTTCGATTTCTCCTTCCCCCAATTTTCCCGGGACTTGTTGCTGATCGACCAGTTCCGGTTCCATCGCATCTTCTAGCCGAGGGTCGAGTCACGTGGATATCACGGTCGACGCCCTGATCGTTGGCGCGGGGCCCGCCGGCAGTGTCACCGCCGCCCTCCTGGCTGACGCTGGCCTCCAAGTATTGGTCGTGGACCGGGCCGCCTTCCCGCGTGACAAGCCGTGCGCCGAGTACCTGAGTCCGGCCGCCGTGCTCATCCTCGAGCGGCTTGGGGTAATGGGCAAGCTGATGGACGCCGGCGCCACCACCCTTTCCGGAATGACGGTGGTGGGGGCCTACGGTAGCCGGCTCACCGGGCTGTTCGCCAAGACCGGGAGCCCGCTACCACACCGGCCGGCCGGACTGGCCGTCACCAGACGGGTCCTCGACGCGTCACTGGTAGACGCCGCCCGGAGCAGGGGCGTCACGGTCATGGAGCGGACCCGGGTGGTTGAGCTGGTGCGCCATCGGGGAGCCGTGACCGGAGCGGTGATCGCCACGGCCGGAGGGAGGACAGCCACGGTCGCGGCCCCCGTCACGGTAGGTGCCGACGGCCTCAACTCGGTGGTGGCCCGGTGGTTCGGTCCCATGAGGAGAGAGCCTCTCCGGCGCTGGGCCTTCGTGGGTCATTTCACCGGGGTAACCGGCCTGGGAGACCGGGCGGAACTCCACGCCGGTACCGCGGGCTACGCCGGGCTCAACCCTGTCGGCCCGGGCATCGCCAACGTGTCCCTGGTGGTTCCCCGGCAAGTCGCCAGCCGCGCGCGAGGCGACGTGACGGACTTCTTCCATGATACCCTCGACCGGTTCGAGGGGATACGGAACCGGGTCCATGCTTCGGGTTCGCTGGGGCCGATCCTGACGGTGGGCCCGTTCGGGGTTCGAGCGCGACGGCCGGTGGTGGACGGCGGACTCCTGGTCGGCGACGCGGCCGAGTTCTTCGACCCCTTCACCGGAGACGGGATACACTCCGCCCTCAGGGGCGCCGAACTCGCCAGCGCCGCCATCCTAGGAGCTGCCCGAGGCCCAATGCCACTCTCCGCCACGTCCTTGAGCGGCTATCTCCGTGCCCGCCGCCGGGCGTTCTGGGGCAAGTGGATGGTCGAGCGCATGATCGGCTATGGTATGTTGCTGCCACGGCTGTTCGACCGGGCCGTCGAGCGCATCGGCAGGAACGACCCGATGGCCCACACCTTGATCGGAGTCACCGGCCACGTCGTCCCGCCCGGCGCGGTCCTGAATCCGGTGTATCTCACCAGGATGGTGCTGTGAACCCAGCGATCGATCCCGCGTTGTTCCGGCAACTGATGGGGCGTTTCGCCACCGGAGTCACCGTGGTCACCGTGGGGTCGCCCGGCGGAAAACTGTCCGGCATTACGGTCAACAGCCTCAGTTCGGTCTCCCTCGATCCGCCGTTGGTATCGATATGCATCGATCGGGAGGCGGACATGCACGCTACCCTCACCGGCGCAACGGGGTTCGTCATCAACATCCTCCGCTCCGATCAAGAGTCCGTCTCCCGCCGCTTCGCCGACGACCGGCCCGACCGATTCGACGGCGTAGGCTACGGTCTCAGCACCGACGGACATCCCATCCTCGAGGGAGTGCTGGCACACCTGGACTGCACCGTCCAGGCGTCGATCCCAGCCGGCGACCATTCGGTATTCCTCGGCCGCGTGGTCGGCGGGGCGCCGGGCGAGGGATCTCCGCTCCTGTTTTATCGAGGGGGATACGGACTGGACTGCACGTGACCGAGTCTCTCATCGCCGCGCATGGCAGGGAACTGCTCGACCATCCCGATGCCGATCCGCGCCTGGTTCGCCGCAACCTGGCGGACCTGGTCAAGGCCAACCGGTGGCTGGGGGGACGCAGGGCGTTGTCACTCGGGCTGAGGCGAACGTTGGGACATCTGCCGGCGGGAACCCGATTGACCCTACTGGACATTGGAACCGGAAGCGGGGACTTGCCGGCGTATTGCCGGACCTGGGCGCGGGCTCGAGGACTCACTATCAACCCGGTGGGACTCGAGCGAATACCCGCCGCTGCCCGGATCGCTGCCGGGAGCGGATTGGCCACCTTCATCGGTTGTGCCAGTGCCTTTCCCGTCCGGCCGAAGTCGGTGGACATCGTCCTGGTAAGCCAAGTGGTACACCACTTCAACCGGGACGCCGCCGTCGAGCTGCTACGATGGTGTGACCGCTTTGCCCGCCGGGCCGTCATCATGGTGGACCTCCGGCGCTCGCGGATGGCGGCGGCAGGCTTCAAGATCGGTTCCCGGATTCTCGGATTCGCCCCGGTGACCATCGACGATGGCCTTACTTCCATCGAGCGGGGATTGACCACGAACGAGGCCCACGCCATGCTCGCCGATGCCGGCGTTTCAGCCGTGGTGACACGGGTGGCCCCCTATCGGTTGATCGCCACCTGGTCTCCGCGGGAGCGCCAACAGGAGCAAACATGCGAACGGTAGACCGTCTCCGGATACGGGCTCCGGCCAGCCGGGTCTTTGCCGCCGCCGCCGCCGTGGAACGCTGGCCCGACATCCTCCCCCACTACCGGTGGGTAACCCGGCAGGGCCGGGAGCAAGACGCGGAGATCGTCGAGATGGCGGCGTGGAGACAGTTCGGCCTCTTCCGCTATCCCACTTGGTGGCGATCGCGGATGTGGACCGACCCGGCGGGCCGGGCCATCCGCTACCACCATATTGCCGGCCTCACCAAGGGCATGGACGTGGAGTGGCGGCTGGAGGCCGACGGCAACGAGACGGAAGTCACTATCGTACACCAGTGGGACGGCCCGGCGTGGCCACTCATCAAACGCCCGGCCGCCGACTGGGTCATAGGCCCGCTGTTCATCTCGGCCATTGCATCGCGCACCCTCGCCGGCATCGGCCGGTTCGCGGAATCGGCGGAATCAGATGGATAGCAACGGCAAGCCGCGCCGGGTGGTGATCACCGGCATCGGCCCGCTCACCCCCATCGGCATCGGACTCGAGCCTTTCTGGCAGGGACTCCGCAACGCGACCTC
The DNA here is from genome assembly GCA_004357415.1 of Gemmatimonadota bacterium. Taxonomy (GTDB): domain Bacteria; phylum Gemmatimonadota; class Gemmatimonadetes; order Gemmatimonadales; family GWC2-71-9; genus N074bin45. The sequence goes on along the minus strand of SMVY01000157.1, from coordinate 3,329 downwards.
GGCCGTGGGCCCCGTGGAGCGGTTCGATCCGTCACCGTTCAAGAGCCGCATCGCGGCAGAAATCAAAGACTTCCACCCGGGCGATTTCCTGGAGGCCCGCCGGCTCCGCCGGCTGGACCGTTATTCCCAGTTCGCCGTGGCGGCCACGCGGATGGCTCTGGAAGACGCCGAGCTCGATTGGAAGCGCGAGGATCCCGACCGGGTAGGCGCCATGATGGGCACGGCGCTGGGCGGCATCGCCTCGGCCGAGGAACAGCACGCCAAATTCGTCGACGGCGGGACTGCTGCCGTCAATCCTGCCTTGGCGTTGATGGTCTTTCCCGGAGCGGCCAGCTGCAACATCGCGATCGAGTTCGGGTTCACCGGGCCGAACGCCACCAACGGCATGAGCTGCGCCTCGGGGACGATCGCCATCGGCGAAGCGTTCCGTGCCGTCCGCCGGGGAGACGCCGAGGTCATGGTCGCGGGCGGCGCAGAGGCGCCCCTGGCGCCGCTGAGTTTCGGCGCCTTCTCCATCATCCGGGCGATGTCCACCCGCAATGACGACCCCGGATCGGCCAGCCGCCCCTTCGACATCGGGCGCGACGGGTTCGTCATGGGCGAGGGCGCCGCCGTCCTGGTACTCGAAGAGCGACAACGTGCCGTGGCCCGGGGCGCGCCAATCTATGCCGAGGTGGTGGGCTTCGGCACCAGCAACGACGCCCATCACATGACGGCCCCACTTCCCGACGGCAGCCAGGCCGCCCGCTCGATCCAGATGGCGTTGGATGATGCGGCCGTTGCTCCGAGCGAGGTGAGCTACATCAACGCCCACGGCTCCTCCACTCCGCTCAATGATCCCACGGAGGTCACGGCCATCAAGCGGGTGTTCGGCGATCACGCCTACCGCGTGGCTCTTAGCGGGACCAAGGGCTACTACGGTCACGCCCTCGGCGCCAGCGGCGCCATCGAGGCTGCCATCTGCGCCCTGGCGATCGCCCGCGGGTGGATCCCTCCAACCGTCAACCTGACCACGCCCGATCCCGCCTGCGATCTCGACCTGGTGACCGGATCGGGCCGGGAAGCTGCACCGGTCATCACCCTGAGCAATTCGTTCGGCTTCGGCGGCATCAATGCCGCACTGGTGTTCCGGCACCCGGACGCCTAGGGGGGGTTCCGCCCACTCGACGGTTCCTCTAGATTCGCGCCGTCCATCCATAACTACCACTCCTAGTCTGAGAGCATCCTATGGCTACACTCTGGCGCCGCCTCGTGGCGGAGGCGTTCGGCACCTTCGGTCTCGTGTTCGTCGGCAGCGCCGTCGTCGTGGTCAACGCCTTCCCCAACGCCGCGTACGGCATCTTGGGGATCGCGGTGGCACACGCGTTCGTCCTGGCAATCATGATCACGGTCACGATGAACATTTCCGGCGGCCACCTCAATCCCGCCGTCACCTTCGGGCTCCTGGTGGCGCGCAAGATCGACCTGCGCACCGCCCTTCCCTACGTCGCCGCCCAACTCGCCGGGGCCGTGCTGGGAGCACTGCTCGTCAAGTACGCCATCCCGTCCAACGTCGGCCGGGTCCTCAGCTACGGCACCCCGGTCATCGCCAGCTCCATCACGCTGGGCCAGGCCATCACCATCGAAGCCGTGCTGACGTTCTTCCTGGTCTCGGCGTTCTTCGGCACCCTCGTGTCGCCCGACGCTCCCAAGGTGGGAGGGTTCGGCGTCGGCCTGGTGCTGCTGTTCGCCATCCTGGTGGGCGGGCCCCTGACCGGGGCGGCATTGAATCCGGCGCGCGCGTTCGGCCCGGCGTTGGTGTCTGGCAACTGGCTGGGCCAGGCGGTGTGGTGGATGGGACCGCTCCTCGGCGGGCTCGCCGCGGGCTTGTTGTGGAAGCTGGTGCTGCTTCCGCGGGAGAAAACCCCGGAGAGCTGAAGAAGTAGAGAGTACCGGGAACGTTCCCCGGCCCTCTCAGCAGCATATTGCTAGTGGACGGCTATGAATCCGCGGATGAATCCGCGGCTCGGCGCCTGCGGCGGTGGGCCATCAATGGCCCCCGGGGGCGTCCCGTCGTTTACCACGACTCGCACAGCGCCGAAGCCGACGTTTCAACGTCGGAAGACTGTCCCCGCTGCACCTGTGCACGGGTGTGTCTAACGCTCCGCTAGCCTTCCCCGTCCCTGCGGAGGGCGCGGAGCCCTCGGGTGATCAGACTCCCTCCATATATCAGATAGACCACGGCGGCCACGATGTAGGCCGCGATCATGTAGCCCGCGTTTTCCGGCATGTCAGCTCTCCTCGTCCAGTCGGGCCATGGCGTAGCGGGCCAGGCCGTAACGCAGCACCACGAACCCTACATACAACACCGTCGTGGCCAGAAACCCGAGCAGCAGGGTCCGCAGCATCTCCGGAGGCAGGGAGGGAGATGACGGCTTGAGAACGATGGGCATGGGGTGCAACGTCCGGAATAGATAGACGCTCAAGTGGATGAACGGCACCAACACCATGCCCATGATCCCCAGGACCGCCGCGAATCTGGCCCGTTCGGCCGGGTCGTGGACGGCCGAGCGCAGGGTCATGTATCCCACGAACAACAGGAACAGGATGAGCGTTAGCGTCAACCGCGCATCCCACGTCCACCATGTGCCCCAGATCGGCTTGCCCCAGATGGGCCCGGTTGTCAGCATGATGACACTGAAGACCAAGCCGACTTCGGCCGAGGACGCCGCGAACGCGTCGAGGCGCTCGTCCCGGAGCCACAGATAGAGAATGCTGACCAGCCCGACGAGGGTGAACGCCACCATGGCGCTCCAAGCCGCGGGAACGTGCACGTAGAAGATTTTTTGCGCCGCACCCTGTCTCGCCTCGAGCGGCGTATACCCCAACGCGAGCAGGTAGACGCCCGCCATGGCCACCAGGCCCAAGACAGTGATGGCGATGCCCCACTTCATGATGCCGCGACTGCTGCTGATAGTGGGTTTCATTCGTCGACGACCGCCGGGAATATTAGGACACAGAGCGTAATGAACACCACGTCATACAAGGCAAGAATTCTAAGCCAGCCGATCATTTCGCTCAACGGACGGCCGGCGAACATGCGGGTGGTCGTTTGTACCGCCCCGATGAGCGGCGGCACCATGAACGGCAGCAACAGCATGGGCAACATCAGTTCCGCAAACCGGGTTCGCACCGTCATGGCGCTGAATAGGGTTCCCACGGCCACGAACCCGATGGTCGCCAGGACGATGAGCCCGATCAGCCCCGTGAGGATGCCCCACACGGGCACATTGAAGAACAGCACGAACAGCGGGAGCGCCACGGCCTCGACCATGCCGACGAACGCGAGG
>SMVY01000156.1 GCA_004357415.1 Gemmatimonadota bacterium | reverse complement strand
GGACGCGGCGCCTACGGCAACCAGGGATGGAACACGCCACAGCTGGTCATCGGTGACCTGGCGTTCCGGGTGATCGTGGCCGGCGAGAGCCATACCTGTGGCATGGTGGCCGACGGCCAACTGTACTGCTGGGGCGAGAACGGCGCCGGCCAGCTGGGGAGCGGCTCGGTCGGCACCGGGTGGCGTAACGTGCCGATGTTGGTTGGGCAGTAAAGGGGTGCGTTGTGGGTGGTGCGCGGGATATAAGGAAACCCTACCAACTCGTTGGAGTGCTGACACTTGACTGCGGCTTGACTCGTCGCTGCCACCGTATTGCGGGAACAGTCAATTCTCGCGGAGGCAGCGATGTCACTCCAATGTCACAGGACAGCCCTGCTGGTGCTGCTGGCAACCACCGGGTGTGGATCCTCCACCGTGCGGTATCCGTCGGTACGCACCAATGCTGACATCCCGCCATCAACTCCGACGCCGTCGGACCCGCTTCGTGTTCACATGTACAGCGGAGAGCTGTACATCCTGAATACCTGGAGTGAGTCCCGGGAACGGCAACTGCTGTCCGGCAGTGGTACCCACTATTCCGTTAGCCGATCCGCCTCCACACCAGGCAAGTTCGACCTCTCGGTAGATTCCATTGCCCTGGTAGAAGTCACCGTACGCCGGACCGTTCGTCCCGCCGGACCGACCATCCTCGCGGTGTGGGGTGTGCTCACCGGCATCACCACGGGGGTGTGTGTCGCTGACCCGAAGGCGTGTTTCGGATCCTGCCCTACCTTTTACCCGGCAGACTCCGCGGCGGCACACCCGTGGGCGGAAGGGTTCTCCGGGAGCATCGCCCGGTCACTGGAGGCGACGGACATCGATGCGTTGTACTACGCCTCAGCTGACCCCGGACCCTTCGAACTCGAAATGCGCAACGAGGCGCTCGAGACCCACGCCGTGCGCTCGGTCCGGCTGTTGGCAGTACCGCGGCCTGCGACGGGGAGAGTTCTGGCCGACGGTGAGGGACGGTTCCATCACGCTACCCGTTTTGTCGAGCCGGCCTCCTGTCGAGGGGCCGAGGGCGATTGTCTGGCACGAGTCAGGAGCATGGACGGCCTGGAACGCAGGTCGCTGACGGATTCAGCCGATCTGGCGGCGCGTGAGACGATCGAACTGACCTTCCCCGCGGTGCCGGGCCCTACAGGGTTGGTAATCGGGGCGCGTCACTCACTGGTCAGCACCTACCTGTTCTATCAGACCATGGCATTCGCCGGTCGGTCGGCTGGCGCTTGGCTGGCACGATTGGAGCGCGACGGGTTAGAGGCGTTCCCTGGTGGCTTCACCATGATGGACATGCTGGGTGGCATCGAGGTGGAGCTGGAGCAAGCCGGAGTGTGGTCCCGGGTGGCCGAGTATGGCGAGCAGGGCCCCATTGCCACCGACGTCCAAGTGATCGTGTTGCCGGAGACCGAGGACTCGGTCCGCATTCGGCTCCGACTAGCTAAAGGAAACTGGCGGGTCGACTACCTAGCACTCGCGGCACTCGGCCCGATGGTCGAGGCGGAAATACTCGAGCCAGTGGAAGTCCTTGGGGCGAATGGGGTGGCCGATGAAGAAGCGCTCGAACGCCTGCGGCAGCCCGACGAGTATCTGGTGACGTATCCCGGCGATCGCTATCGCCTTCGATTCCAGGTGCCGGGTGATCACGGTCCGGTCGAGTTGTTTCTGGAAAGCCGGGGCTACTACTACGAATGGATGCGGCCCGAGTGGCTGTCCGACGAAAACCCTGTCATGCTGGCGCTAGTGGGAGCTGATCCCGCTGCCGCGCTAAAGGTGCTGGCGCCCGCGTTCAAGAGTCGGGAGGCAGGGCTGGACGAGCAATTCTGGGCCAGTCGCTTCGGTGGGAGGACACCATGAAAACGCGTTTCACTAGTGCGCTTGCGCTCGTCCTGGCGTTCCCTGTGGGTCTTTGGGCTCAACATCGTGAATCGCCTGGCCAGGGATACCAGGTGCAATTGCGATTGAACGTGGCATCGGCCCGGTCCGTCAAGGGGGAGCTGATTGCCGTCAGGGCCGACAGCCTGTGGATCCGTCAGGACGCCGGCGTGCGATCCATGGCGTTGGGTGACCTCGATCGGGTCCGGGTGCGCCACCACGGCTTCACCTTTGGCAAGGCGATGCTCATTGCGGCCATTGGAGGATTGGTCACCGGCGGAGCAATGACCGCGGCGTGCTCATCCATATCCAGCGACTGTGGTGGCGTCTTCGTCGGTATGATGACGTCGTGGCTGGCGATCGGGGCGATAGCGGGCGCCGTGTCCTCGGGTTCGGCATACCGTTCTCTGGAGCCACTTTCCTACGAGGCCCTGCAGCCGTACGCGCGCTATCCCCAAGGCCTGCCGCCTGGGGTGCCGTACGATGGCCAACCGACTACTCCGGCGCCCTCTGCTCAAGAGCCGTGATGCCATGAAGCGCTGTTAGGCACGGACGCTTGCCATTGCATCATCTTGTCTCGCGACCGATCGCCAGGGTCAGGGAGGCCCCCATGCAAGGAATACTAATGCCGCGTATCCGACGCTCGCTCAGTGCGATCATGTTAATCTGCTACCTACCTGCCTGCACGAGTTGGCATGTCGAAACGGTCGCTCCCGAACGCGTCGTCCGAGAACAGGAACCCCGGGAGGTTCGAATCTTCCCCCCCGATGGGCAGGGATACTGTCTCACGACCGGGGGAGTGTATCGTGCCACTTTCGGTTGCCTCGAAAAGCGCCTGGACATGGAATCTCCTAGCGTATCAGGGGATTCACTGGTCGGGCTCATACGGGGAAACAAGAGAGTGATTCCTCTGGAGGAAATCGGTCAGGTCGCCATTCGGAAGCACAACACCCTCAAGACCGTGATCGCGGTACTGACCCCTTTCGCCGCCATCGCGCTGGTCGCTGGGATTGCCTGCGCCGTGCATGCGGAAACCACCAACACAAATTGCTGACCAGGAATTAGGGGATTAAGGGATTGAGAGAATGCGTGAGTGGAATAAAGGAACTCCCCTCAGGTTACCGATTTCGATACACAGCCGAATCACTTAATCCCTCAATCCCTTAATCTCAGAATCCCATAGTCCCATTACTTCTCCGTCCCTAGAGCCGTCACCGTCAACTCGGAAACGTGCAGGTTGGTGCCCGCCCCAACCCTGAGTCCGATCCCACCATCAAAGCCACGTCCCCGGTCGTGCTGGGTTACCTCACTCCCGTTGATATAGAATCGCACCATGTCAGCGCCAACCTCCACTGTCATGACGTTCTTGACTGGCGATCCTCCGGCGTCGACCTGGCGGACGATGACGTCGCTTTGTGTCCACGGGACAAGGGTGTGCCGCTCGGCTCCCGCATAGTGGAACAACCCGAAGGTCCCGTCGTTGTTGATCAGGAATGATACGAACTCGGGCGAGTCGCTCTCGCCCTTGTGCGCGAATACTGGACCGAACGGTTGAGCGTCGGAGTTGAATGTGAAGATGACGGACTTGAGCAGGTAGTTTCCATCGGCGGCGCTGTCGGGTTGCATCAGGGTGACAGCGGAACCCGGCGGCGTGGTGATATGCCACCCCGGCTTCATGACCACCAGAAACAGTGACGAGTCCGCCACCGAAGGATCGTCGAACGTTACCGTCCAACTGGAATCGCGCGCGGGGTCCTGGGCGCGGATATCGTCAGGGGTTGCCATCGCAGCCAGGATGGCTGCGGCCAGGGTGCATCGTAGTATCATCATCGACTCCTCGGTTGAGGTGGCGCCGTGGGTGCTGGTCTCCGGTACACGAATCACAGGACGCTCTTTGAACAACCGAGCCCAAGGTGCACCGAAGAATCCAAGAGAGGAAGGGCGGGATGTGATGGCCCCGCCCTGCGAGTCGCTCAGTGTCCGATGTGTCGCAGACCTTGGTGCACTTCTCGCCCCACCTCGGCGATCTTCTCAGGAAGGACGTCGATGCGTCCGGCAGACGTGCGGAAATTGACCACGCAGGCACGCAGAAGGTACACCTCGTCGATGACGGCGTTGGACAGATAAGCGGTGCCGCTCTCCTGCAGCCGGTCGAGGATTCTGGCGTTGAGAGTATTCAGATATTCCCTGGTAGCAGGATCAGATGCGTCGACGTCGGGTGGAACGTAGCGGAAGGTAGCGATGCTCAGGTCCTGAGTGACGCCCTCGAATTCGGGATGGTCGGTCACCCGGTCGAACAACCGCCGCGCCATGGCAATGTCGTCTCGGATCATGGTGACGAATCCATCCCGACCGACCTGGCGGAACCCCAGCCACACCTTCAGTGCCCGGAATCCCCTCGAGTTCTCCGGGCCGTACTCGTGGTACATGAGCGCGGCGTCGACCGCCTCGTCCTTCTCGGGATAATAGGGTGGATGGTAGCTGAAGGCGTCGCGTAGGTGGGCCATGTCTTTCACCAGCACGCACCCCGCCTGCAGCGGGGTATAGAACCACTTGTGGGGATCGATGGCTATCGAATCGGCCTCGGCCAGCCCACGGAACTCGTCGGCCCACTCGGGGAGCGCGGCGGCGGGGGCTCCGTAGGCCCCGTCGACGTGAAACCACAGGTCGTGCCTACGGCACAGGGCGCCGATCTCCGCCAGCGGGTCCACCGCGCCGGTGCTCACCGTGCCGGCGGTACCGACCACCAGTAGGGGATGCAGCCCGTCGGCCCGATCCCGTAGGATGGCCTCGTCCAGCGCCGAGGGTATCATGCGCTGGCGGCCGTCCGTGGGAATCCAGCGGATTGCCTCCGTGCCCATGCCGGACAGGTCGGCTGCTTTCTGGATCCAGGTGTGGGTTTCCTTCGACACGTAGACCATGAGCCGCGGGCCGGCGGCCGCTCCGCTGGTGCGGATGTTCCACGGGGCCTTGGCCCGGCGCGCGGCCCAGAACGCCACCAGGTTGGCCATGTTCCCACCGCTCACCAGCAGGCCGTGGGGCGAGGGATACCCCAGGAACTCGGCGATCCAGCGAACCGTCTGCCGCTCGATTTCCGTGGCCACCGGCGCCAAGGGCCAGCCACCGAGGTTGGGGTTGACGGTCGAGGCCAACAGGTCTCCCAGGGCCCCGATCGGCGCCGCGGAAGAGGTGATGAACGCCAGGAAATCGGGGTGGCCGTTCAAGGTGGAGTGGTCGATGACCAGTCGGGTGACTTCTGCGAGCAGTACCGCCGGATCGGTTCCCTCGTGCGGCAGCGCCAAGTCGCCAACGGCGGCCCGCACCTCGGCTGGCGTTTCACCAGTCGTCACTGACCGGCCGGGGAGGCTCGCTAGAAAGTCGGCCAGGTCGTCGACCAGTTGGTGGCCCAGAGCACGGAAGGTATCTGGCGGGAGATCGAGTGGGGCATTGCGGTCTGGCTGGTTCATGTCGTTCATCCGTCTCGTGGGTGAAGCGCAAGAGTACCGTCGGCGGACCGGAGGTCCAAGTCGTCGCCTTCCATCAGAACTGGCCCTGCCGGGAGGACGGGCGTATGGTAGATCGCCCCGCCGGATATGTTGCCGGGCCATTGCGTTCATTTAGGGAGGGTGGAATGGACTCGACTATCGCCGTGGGCCACACGGCCAGCCGCACGCTCACCATCACCGCCGATCACGTGGCCAAGTTCGCCGAGATTTCCGGCGACTACAATCCGCTCCACTTCGATGAAGCCTTCGCGGCCGGCACCAAGTTCGGCCGGTTGGTGGCCCAGGGTGGGCTGACGACCGGACTGCTTCACGCCTTGGTGGCCATGGATCTTCCCGGGCCCGGCACGGTGTTCCTGAGTCAGGAATGGAAATTCACCGCCCCGGTCTTCATTGGCGACACCATCACGGCGCGGGCCGAGGTGCTGAGCGTGCATCAATCCAAGCCGGTCACTCAACTGGGTATGACCGTCACCCGGGCGGACGGTGAGGTCGTCTTGGAGGGGAGCGCCTGGTGCTACACCATGCGCCCTGACCAGACACCGTTGTCGGCTGAGGGCGGCGGCTGAATGACCATGGTCCGGGCGTGGTTGGTGGTGGCGTGCATGGTGGCTCCCGCTCCCGCCGCTGGACAAACGGCCAGCGAGGTACCCGTCCCCGCGCCGGCCAATATCGTTTGGGGTGATGGCGCCTTCACCGTCACTCCCACGACGTCGGTAGTGATTCAGGTAGCCGATTCCATCGCTGCCGGCCGGCTGACCCGGATGGCTGTGGAAATCTTCCGACAGGCGGCCGGGATCCATATAGCCGTGTCGAGCGTGCCCGGCGACACCGGGTCGGTGGTGCTCGCGCTCACTGAGTCCGGAACTGCGGAATCCTATCGATTGCGGGTAACGGAAGCCGGTGTGGTGGTGACCGCTCCCGACCCCGCCGGGCTGTTCTACGGGCTGCAAACCCTGGGGCAGTTGCTGGCGCCGGCCGAAGATGGAACGGCGACGATCCCCTCGCTCACCGTCGTCGATAAGCCCCGCTTCGGGTACCGCGGCATGCACCTCGACGTGGGCCGGCACGTGTTCCCCGTGGCTTTCATCAAGCGCTACATCGACCTGTTGGCGCGGTATAAGTTCAACACTTTCCACTGGCATCTGACCGAAGATCAGGGATGGCGCATCGAGATCGAGCGGTATCCCCGGCTGACGGATGTCGGATCGTGTCGTGCGGAAACGATGGTCGAGAAGAACTTCGACCCCTATGTGGGGGACGGCAAGCCCTACTGCGGGTTCTACACCCAAGACGAGGTGCGGGACATCGTCAGCTACGCCGCCGACCGGTTCGTGACGATTGTGCCCGAAATCGAAATGCCGGGGCACTCGTTAGCGGCCTTGGCGGCGTATCCGGAGTTGGCCTGTACCCCGGGTCCGTTCGACGTGGGCACCCGCTGGGGCGTGTTCGAAGACATCTATTGTCCCAGCGAGACGACCTTCGATTTTCTCGAGAACGTGCTCGCTGAAGTGCTCGACTTGTTCCCCTCCCGTTTCATTCACATCGGCGGCGACGAGGCGCCCAAGCGCCGCTGGCGCGAGAGCGAAGCGGCTCAGGCTGTCATCCGGCGTGAGGGCCTGGCGGACGAGCACGAACTGCAGAGCTACTTCATCCAGCGGATAGAGCGGTTCCTCAACGCCAACGGGCGGCGACTGATCGGCTGGGACGAAATCCTCGAGG
>SMVY01000155.1 GCA_004357415.1 Gemmatimonadota bacterium | reverse complement strand
CCGCCTTGTTCGTCCGTCAGGCCAGCACTGGCGGGTTTGCCGGCAACTGGGCCAGCGGTGTCACCGGGCAATTATCCAGCGGCCATTTCTGCGCCAGTCTGGCCCAACGCTAGACAGCTCTCAGGAGACGCTGATGATCGAAATTACCGAACGGAAAGACGTATGGCCTATCTGTCCATATTGCGAGCAGGAACTCACCGACATTCACTACGAGCAACTGCGTGGCAAGTTCTTCCGGCGATACCTGTACTTCTGCTCCCATTGCCACAAGGTGCTCGGTGTGTCCGAACGTAAGAGCTTCTGGGTAAGCTGACGCCCCCACCGTCCACCGTTTACTGTCCACCGCTCATCTAATCCACCTCCAGCCCAACTTGCTTCATCAAAGCCAACGCGTTGCTGTGGTGAACCACTCCCGGATGGAGCCGGTAGTCGAACACCATCTCGCCCGCCTCTAGGTGGTCGCGCAGGTGGACGTTGCGCATGGCGTAAGGCACTCCGTCGTCGACCGTTGTGAGCGCCAGGTCGTGCGTCGTCACCAGGCCGATGGCGTGCCGGTCAAGTAACCCCCGGACGATGGCTTCCGCCCCGATGCGCCGGTCGTGCGAGTTGGTGCCGTGCAGCAGTTCGTCGATCAGGAACAGAACCGGCTCCTTCTCGGCCAGTTCCATCATCTGGCGCAGCCGCAGGATCTCGGCGTAAAACCGGGACTTCCCGTCCTGGAGCGAATCGCTTATGCGGATGGACGCTACCACTTGGAGCGGCGTGAGAGACATGGCGCTCGCCTTGACCGTCGCCCCGGCCAGGGCCAACACCGTGTTCACTCCCACGGCCCGCAACAGGGTGCTCTTGCCCGACATGTTGGAGCCGCTCACCATCCACAGGGGGACGTCGGCGTTCAACTCGACATCGTTGGGCACACACATGCTCGACGGGAGCAGCGGATGACCGAGTCCCACGGCCACGAGGCTGGGCGGCCCGTCGCGAACCGTGGGGAACACGTCCTCAGGATGGTCGTAGGCCCGGGCGGCCAACGAACTCAACGCTTCGAAGTCCCCCACGGCCGTCAACCACCGCGGAACGGCCGATCCGTATCGCCGGCGCCAAGCCTCGACGGCCATCGCCAGTTGGGTGGTTCCCATCACCAGCCCGAACAGCGGAATCGCGAACGGGTTCCGGCGGGAGTCGAGCCAATTGGCCAGTCGCTCCAGCCGGGCGATGGCTTGTGACGGGGGGAGGCCATCGCTGCCGAGGGCGTCGGCCAGCCTCCGGAGGTAGCCGTCGGTGAACGCCTCCCGTTCGAGTCGGGCCAGCAAGGCCACCACAGTGGTCAACGAACTGGTGGCGCGCTCGGCGTCGGCCACGACACGCCGCACGGTGCTGCGATAGAACCGGGCGAACAGCATCTGTCCAGCCAAAGCTGTCATGGGGACCCAACCGGGAAGCCCTAACAGCCAACCGATCACGGCCGCCGCTGAAACCGCCGCCACCCCGAACGCTACCATCCGCGACGCCCGTGTCAGAGCGGGCTCTCGTCCGGCGGCCCAGTCGGCCAGGGTCGGTCCCTCGAGCCGGTGGCCGACTTCAGCGCCCAGCACTGCCAAATCCTCTCTGAAGTCGAGCATGGGGGCGAGTTCCCGCACGGCACCCTGGCGAGCGAGGACCTGGTTCTGGTCGGCAGGGGCGAGGAGCCAGGTGGCGAGGGTGGTCTCGCCCTGCCGGGTCCGGGCGGCGCACAGGTACTGGAACAGGGAGGCGTCCCCGAAGAGATCGAGGTCGCCGGCGTAGGGATGCGGCGGATCATCGAACACCGAACCCGTGGGACCGTCGCCGTGCCACGTCCCGTCGAGTCGCGCCAGGGCGCGGGTGTAGAAAGCCGCCCGGCGCTCGGCTGATTGCCTCCGCCGCCGGGCTCGTTCGTGGCGCACACCGAGCATCACGAAGATTCCGGCCGGTACCAGCAACCAGGCGGCGTGAAACAGGTGCGACACGACCACCAGCCACAACGTCACTAGCGCGCCCAGGAACAATCCCATGCGGAGATTGCCGAGGAGATTTTCTGTGGCCAGGGAAGCGTCGGCCCGGCGCTGGTGGTTCCCCTGGCGCCTGGTGTACTCGACGCGTGGCTCGGAACGGTCTACCTTGTTCGTCATTCTCCTGCCATCCCCATGTCCTCCCGCCGAGGTCCGTGTGGCCGTGCGGTAATCTAGTCCCGGAGTGGCACTGCCGTTGTCTAACAGCACCACAGTTCCCCGTCACCGGGCCGATTCCACAGATCGTTCCAAGGCCCCGGCCCGTGTTTGATCTTACCCTCGTCGGTTTGGGGCACCTGGTGCTCGGTCTGCTCCTGACCTACGACATTCTGATGCACAAGCACCGCCCCGTGTCGGCCGTGCTGTGGTTGGGGATGGTGTGGCTGTTCCCCTATGCCGGCGTGCTCCTGTATCTCACGTTCGGCAAGGACCGCATCCATCGGAGTACCCGTGCCCGAGAGGCGGCCGAGGCACTGGTGGCCCAGCGGGCCATGGCCCACCCGACCGCCGAACGGTTGTTGTCCAGTAGCGAACGGAACGAAGCGCGCTACGCGGGGCATCCCGCCGAGCGTATCCTTCGCGCTACCGACCGGGTGTGTCGCAGCACGTGGCTGGTACCGGGCAACCGGGTCACCTTGCTGGTCGACGGCGATGAGTATTACCCCGAACTCCTGGCGGCCATCGACGGCGCCCGTGACAGCGTGCATCTCCAGACGTTCATTTACGCGCGGGACGAGTTCGGCTGGGAGTTACTCGATCGGTTGAAGGCCAAGGCCCGGGAGGGAGTCACCGTCCGTTTGTTGTACGATCGGTTCGGCTCGAGCGAGGCATTCTTCACCCGCATGTTCAAGGCGGCCGGCGAGGCCGGCGTCCACGCCCGGTCCATCAGCCAGGCCAATCCGCTCAAGGGACGGTTTCAGATCAACCTGCGTAATCACCGCAAGGTGGTGGTGATCGACGGCCGCACGGCCTTCGTGGGCGGGATCAACATCGGCAACGAGAATCTCAGTGGTTACACCAATGGTGCGCCAATTCGCGACTACCACACCCTGGTAGAGGGCCCCGCCGTTGCCGACCTGCAGCTGCAATTCCTGAAAGACTGGTATTACGCTACCCGCGAGCCGCTCTCGAGTATGCTGCAATCCGCCATGTTCCCGCGGCTGCCTGACGACGGTCCCGCCCTGGTCAAGGTGCTTCACGGGGGGCCGGTCAGGCTCGGCGGCAGTCTGGATGACGCGTATTTCACCGCCATCACCGCGGCGGAGCACACGCTCAAGATCACCACGCCCTACTTCGTTCCCGATGAGCCAATCGTGGAGGCCATTCGATCGGCGGCGTTGAAGGGAGTGGCGGTCGATCTGGTGGTGCCGCACAAGAACAATCACTGGTATACCGGGGCCGCGGCCCGGTCACTCTACGGCTTGCTGCTCGAGGTTGGGGTACGCATTCACGAACGGCGTCCACCCTTCATGCACGCCAAGGCCATGGTGGTGGATGATCACGTCTCGATCATCGGCTCCGCCAACCTCGACTACCGCAGCCTGCACCTGAACTTCGAGACCAATATCCAGGTGGCGGACTCGGCGTTTACCTCCGCCCTCTCGCAACAGATCGACCGCGAGATCGACCGCAGCGTGCTGGTGACACAGGAGGAGCACGAAAGCCGCCCGGTCAGCCGGCGGCTGGTGCAGAATTTCTGCTTCCTGTTCCAACCGCTGCTATGACCCGACCGATCGGTATCCGGCCGGCCGGCCCGAACGATTGGCCGGCCATCTGGGGCATCATGGATCCCGTGATTGCCCGGGGGGACAGCTACGCCTGGGACCGGATGACCGCCGAACAGGCTCGGGCGGTGTGGCTCGACGCCGGTGCCGACGTGTTCGTGGCTCTCGACGGTGGTACCGTGGTGGGAACCTATCTGTTGAAACCCAATCAGCCGGGACGCGGCGCCCACGTGTGTAACGCGGCCTTCATGGTGGCTCCGTCCGCCCAGGGGAGCGGCGTCGGCCGCGCCATGGCGGAAGACGCGTTGGTGCGTGCCACGGCCGCCGGCTACCGCGGGATGCAGTTCAACATGGTGGTGGCGACCAACCAGCCGGCCATAGAGTTGTGGCGGAGGCTTGGGTTTGAAGTCGTTGGACGTATCCCGGGTGGATTCCGCCATGCCGAACACGGGTTGGTCGACGCACTGATCATGTATCGCGACCTGGTGGAGTAGCAATGGGTCTTCGGTGGGTGTGCGTCTTCTGCGGCTCGAGCCTGGGGGCCAAGGCGGCGTACCGGGAAGCGGCCGTACGGGTCGGCCGGGTTATCGGACGACGTGGCTGGGGACTTGTGTACGGCGGCGCCGGCAAGGGTCTGATGGGGGCCCTGGCCGACTCGGCCCTCGAGGCTGGCGCTGAGGTGATCGGCGTCATGCCACGGTCGATGGTCGATCGGGAGATTGCCCACCCCCGTTTGACGGAACTGCGCATCGTCGAGACCATGCACCAGCGCAAGGCGCAGATGGCGGAACTGGCCGACGCCTTCGTGGCGCTCCCGGGAGGTCTGGGTACCCTGGAGGAGCTGTTCGAGACCTGGTCCTGGGCCCAACTCGGAATGCACGACAAGGCGTTCGGCATCGTCAATGTGGCAGGCTACTTCGACCCGCTCAGGCACATGGTCGAACGGATGGTCGCCGAGGGTTTCATTCCCGCTGCCCAGGTCCAGCGGCTGGTGACCGGGCCGGATCCCGACACCGTGCTCGAGTGGCTCGCCCGGCACACGTCGTAACGAGTACGCCTACCCGGTTGCGCCGACTTCCGCCGGGAACATATTAACCCGTCTCCGGCGTTGTGCCACGAGAACTGCACGACCGACGAGTACCGACGCTTACCATATGCCGCTGGGAGTCTGAATGGCCCACACCGTCTCTAAGGAAACGACCACCAAGTGGTACAAGGTCCTCGAACCTGACGAATTGGGCGAGGGGAGAGTCAAGCCCGTCACCTGCGCCCACACCACGCTGTGCCTGACGCGCTTCGAGGGGCGCATCGCCGCCTTGAGCAACAAGTGTCCCCACCAGGGGGGCCCGTTGGGCGAGGGCTCCATCGAGAAAGGCATGCTGCGCTGCCCGTGGCACGGCTGGGATTTCCATCCCACCACCGGAAAGTCCCCGGGCGGATACGACGACGGCGTGCCCACCTATCCGGTCGAGGTCCGTGACGACGGCGTCTACGTAGGATTGCGGGACCAGCCGGACCACGTGCGAACGGTGGCGGACCTCATGGTGGAGACGATGATCAACTGGGGCGTCAGGCACGTGTGGGGAATGGTGGGCCATTCCAACCTGGGATTGGCCGACGCCATCAGGCGGCAGGCCGAAGACGGCCACCTTCATTACTACGGTATCCGTCACGAAGGCGCGGCATCGTTCGCCGCATCGGCGTACGGAAAACTTACCGGCAGGCCGGCCGCCTGCATGTCGATCGCCGGACCCGGCGCCACCAATCTCCTCACCGGCCTGTGGGACGCCAACGTGGACCGAGCGCCGGTGCTGGCCCTCACCGGGCAGGTCGACACCCAGGTGCTCGGCCCGGGGGCCTTTCAGGAGATCGATCTCCAGGCCGCCTTCGGGAAAGTGGCCCAATGGAGCCAATCGGTCCTCCACACCAGCCGTCACGCGGAATTGATGACGCTCGCCTGCAAGAGCGCCATCCTGAACCGCGGTGTGTCCCACCTGATCTTTCCTGATGAGGTCACCACCATCCCGGCGGAAAGTGCTACCGCCGGCCGGCCGGCCGGTCGCCTGACGACCCGGGAAATTCATCCACCCGACGATGCTCTCGCCAAGGCCGTCGACCTGCTCGGAGGCGCCAAGCGCCCGGTCATCATCGTGGGTCACGGGGCCCGGTTCAACATGCCGGCTGTTGTCGAGTTGGCCGAGGCGCTCAACGCGCCGGTGGTCACCACCTTCAAGGGGAAGGGGCTGATCGCCGACAACCACCCCTTGGGATGCGGCGTCCTGGGGCGCAGCGGCACGCCGATCGCCAGTTGGTTCATGAACGAGGCCGATTGCCTCCTGGTGTTCGGAGCCAGCTTCAGCAATCACACCGGCATCACGCCCAAGAAACCCACCATCCAGGTCGACTACGATCCCATGATCCTGGGGAAATTCCACGCGGTCGATGTGCCCGTGTGGGGTGAGATCGGTGTTACTGCCCGACTCCTGCTCGCTGGCCTGGGGCGCGTTGCCACCACCGACCAACGCCCGGAGGTGGCCGAGCGGTGGCGCATCTGGCGGGCGGAGAAGGTGCGTCGGGCGGCGGACTTCAGGGGCCGTGGAGTCGGCGCGGCGGCGCTGTTCGAGGCGCTGAACCGGCAGGTGCCGGCCGATGCCATCATCGCTGTCGACGTGGGGAACAACACCTACTCCTTCGGCCGCTACTTCGAGTGCCAACAACAATCAGTGCTCATGTCGGGGTATCTCGGTTCCATCGGCTTCGCCTACCCAGCAGCGCTCGGCGCCTGGGCGGCCACTCAGGAAGACGACCCGCGGTTCCGGGGCCGCAAGGTCGTGGCGGTGTCCGGGGATGGTGGCTTCGGGCAATACATGGGGGAGTTGACTACCGCCGTGAAGTACGGCATGGACATCACCCACGTCCTGTTGAACAACGACGAACTGGGGAAGATCAGCAAGGAGCAGCGTGCCGGACAATGGGACGTGTGGCAAACGTCGCTCCGCAACCCCAACTTTGCCGCCTACGCCGAGAATTGTGGCGCCATGGGCATCAGGGTGGAGTCGCCGGACGAACTCCACGATGCTTTGGACAGGGCCCTGAACCACTCCGGTCCGGCCATGGTGGAAGTGATATCCGATGTCGATCTCATCTGAAGAACTGGGTAATCGATTCGACGTGGGCAGCGACTGGCAGGAACTCGGTTCGCCGGTACCGGCGGCCCTGGTCGACGCCCGGCTGCAACTTCACTGGGCCTGTCAGGTCGTCGGGGCCGTCGGCCATACGTTCGGCACTCCGGAGTCGGATGACAGCCACACCGCGCTCACCTGGGTGGCGGGAAGCGGCATGATGGTGGGCCGGCCGGTGGGACGCGACGGCACTCTGCAACCGGCGCTGGCACCCGCTCGCATGGCGCTACAGGTGCTGTCCGCGGCAGACGGATCCGCCCTCGACGAACTCGCCTTGAGCGGCACCACCCTCGACCAGGCGTATGCTTGGATGGCGCAGGCACTCGAGCGTCACACCGGCGGCGAGATCACCGGTGAGTTGACCCGCCGGGACTACGACATGCCCGACCACGCCGTCGGGCGGGAAGGGGGGGCGAAGTTTCGCGACGACGATGGCCGGGCCACGGCCGAGGTCGCCCGGTGGTTTGCCAACGCCAGCCGGGTACTCGGGTTGGTGGTCCAGGCCCGGCATGAAGTACCGCCGCTGCTGCTGTGGCCGCATCACTTCGATATCGGCACGCTGATCCCGCTCCTGGGCCCGGTGGGTGAAGAGCCGTCGGTGGGCTTGGGGCTGAGCCCGGGAGACCAGACCTACCCCGAGCCGTATTGGTACGTGACGGCTTGGCCGGTGCCACAGGACCCTACCTTGCCGCCACTAGCGGGCAAAGGCCGCTGGCACACGGAGGGGTGGACCGGTGCCGTCCTGCTGGGGACCGATTGCGTCCTGGCGGGCCGCGGCCGGTCCCAGGCTTCTCTGGTGAGCGAGTTCCTGGAGTCGGCCATTCCTGCGGCCATCACACTGCTTTCCTGACACGTTTGAAGGAGCAACGACTCATGACGTCTGTGGCGATTACCGAATTCGAACAGTTGTCCGACAAGACCCCGGCGTACGCCTTGGTAGCCGGCGTCGATCTCGTGGTCATCCGCTACGGCGACGAGGTCTCGGTCTTGTACGGCCGGTGTCTGCACCGTGGGGCATTGTTGGCCGACGGGCGCATCGAGGGCGACAACCTGGTGTGCGGTGTGCACGGTTGGGACTACCGAATCGATACCGGTGTGAGCGAGTACAACAACGCCGAACAACTGCAGAAATTTACCGCGTGGGTCGACGATGGCCGGGTGTGGGTCGACGAGGAGGAGATCTCTTCCTGGGTGGCGGGACATCCCCAACCCTACAAGCGCGAGGAGTATCAGGGGGTGTTCCAGGATCCCCACGGGACGCCCGATGAACCCTTCGTAGGGTACATCCGCGAACTCGCCGGCCACGGGCTCGACCGGACCGGCCGCGATGGACCGATGGCCGCCATGGGAGTGCCCCGGAGCGAACTCCCCTCGTGGGATGACCTGCAGTTCGTGACCGCCCAATTGTACCGCTTCCCGCTGCTCGAGGAGGAACCGGTGGGAACCGAGCTCGTCGTGGGGCCCCGGGCGGCCAAGCCGCTACGGCTGGCCATTCCCATCTTCGTCTCCGACATGAGCTTCGGCGCCCTGTCGGTCGAGGCCAAAGTTGCCCTTGCCCGGGGAGCCAAGAGAGCGGGCACCGGTATTTGTTCCGGCGAGGGAGGGATGCTTCCGGAAGAGCAACAAGAAGCCTGTTTGTATTTTTACGAACTGGCCTCGGCACAGTTCGGCTTTTCCTGGGACAAACTCGATTCGGTGCAGGCGTTCCACTTCAAGGGAGGGCAGGGGGCCAAGACGGGCACGGG